>CAZZPX010000448.1:0-3501 GCA_964655955.1 uncultured Phycisphaerales bacterium
TACTTCGGCGACATCAGACCCGCTACGACATTCCTCGAGGTGAGCGGCTTCGTGCGTCGCGACTGGCTCATCGAGATCGAGGCGGAGGCGGTGGTGCCGGATTGAGACGCTCCGCAACCGGTCGGGCCGGCAGCCGCGTGCTACGATGAGCATGATCGAGAGGTTCCCGGAGAAAGCCCGGGGCGACTGGCGGCCCTGACCGGTCGATGCCCCGGGCAATCAGGGACGAAGTGAAAGGAAGCGGCATGCCCGACGGCAAGCTCGACCATCCCACGTTTCCCGTCATCAAGGCGGCGTTCCCGCAGCGGAAGCTGCGCGCCACGGAGTATCGCGACAACGCTGCGCTCATCGTCGAGCCGGGCGATCTGCACGACGTCCTGCGCTTTCTCCGCGACGATGAGAATTGCAGGTACGACTTTCTCTCGGACATCACCGCCGTCGACTATCTGAACTACCCCGCCAAGGTGCTGGGGCGCTTCGGGGTCGTGTATGTGCTGGTCAGCACCACGACCGGCCGGCGCTTCATCGTGAAGACCCACCTCGATCCCTCGATCGACACGAGCGGCATCGAAGAAGACCCGGCACTCGCGCTCGACTCCGCCTGCGACATCTGGGCCGGGGCGGAATGGCTCGAACGTGAAGTCTTCGACATGTTCGGCATCCGCTTCCGCAACCACCCCGATCTGCGCCGCATCCTGCTCTGGAAGGACTACCCCGCGCATCCGCTGCGCAAGGACTATCCCCTGCGCGGCCGGGGCGAGCGCGAAAATTACCAGACCATCCGCCGCGAGGAATGATCCTGCGGCGGCTTACACTTGTCGCAGCGCCATTGACTGGTCGCCCTCGTGAGGCAGCGGCGCCCAGGCACCACCGAGCTCTGAAATGCCTCAAGGCGACGCGGTGACGCCGCGCGGCACGCGGATCGGCTGCACGCCTTCCATCTCGACCTTGTCGGTCGCGAGATTCCAGCGGAAGAGATCCATGCGCATCGGCGCGATGTCGCCGCGGCGAACCGTCATCACCGTATTGCCCGGCACCGCCGTCGCCGTTAGTAGGCGCTCGAGGGCCTGGTAGTCAATGCGATCGGCGATGAGCATGCGGTCGCCATGCTCCGCGTAGACCGCCTGTTCAGCAACAACGTGCAGCAGTTCGGCGTCGTCAGCCGCCTGCTGTTCGTCGAGGGAGAAGGGCGTGGTAGCCGCAGTCAGGACCTGGCACTCGAGGATGAGGAGTTCCTCGTCCGGGCGTTCGCGATGCCGCATCTCCACGTTGCGCCGCATGACGAAGGAGCCATGGTTGGGCTCGAAGGTCATCTCGCCCTGCCAGTTGAAGGCGGTGCGGCCGACTTCGAAGGTGGGCGCGGTGCTGGATGGGGGTGAAGCGGGCGCTTCGTCAGCGGCCGCGGCGCGCTGCTGCTGGTAGCGCGACTCGTCCGCGACGACCAATCGGCCCGGCGTGGGCACATGCAGGCGCTCGACGAGGTTGTCGTAGTCCAATCGCTCGCCGGCGATGTAGAGCAGCCGTTCGAGCTGCGCCCTGTCGGCAGCGGCGAAGCGGCGATGCTCCATGCTTGCCGCCCCCTCCGCTTCCAGCCGTAGCAGACCGGACGCGCCCAGCGGTTCGCCCGCACCGTCCACAGCGGCGTCCTCGGCGAGCGTGATGGTGAGGTCATCGCAATCGAGCAGGTTGATCTCGGCCGGTTGCGGCTCGTGCAGCGCCGAGACGTCGCCCACGCAGCGAATGACATCGGCCGCGCCGTCGTAAACCAGGCGCTGCGTCCAGCTTGCCTGCAGCTTGTCGCGGCGCTCGCCATTCCGAGAAGAGTTGCGGCTGCCGGCGCTGGCGAGTCCGACCTGGTAGTCGAGATCCCCGGCCCCCTCGACGACGAGCAAGTCGGCCAGCTCGTCGATGCGCAGCTCCGGACCGCGAATGAGCGCATCCCGCCGCCGCGCCTGAGCCGGCTGCCCGCGCAGCGTCATCAGCGCGCCCTCTTCTTCGACGAAGAGTTCGAGCCCTTCGGCGGTGAGGCCGTCCGCATCGTCGACCACGACCGGCTGGGCTGCATCGCCCCAGGCGAGGAAACGCTCAAGCGTCGGGTCGGCGTCGGGTGTCTCCGCCGGCGGCGGCAGCAGCTTGAGTTCGGCGGACGCGGCGCGCAGCGTGCGGCCGAGATCGTCCTCGCCGGACACCCCGCCGCGCACCTCGATGCGCTCGGGGAACGCCTCGCCGCGCGCGTCGGCGGTGAGACTGGCGTCAATCTCGTCGCAGCGCAGCTCGCCGCTGCCGTAGGCCATCGCGTGCACCGAACCCTTGGCGCTGATGCGGCTGGGGCGGATCTCAGAAACCGTACCTGTCCCGGTTTCCGTGTTCTGGACGGGGTCGAGGTTCAGGCGCAGCCAGTCACTGGTGAGTCGAAAGTCCTGGTGATCGACTTCGACGCCGCCTTCACAGATCGCTTCCCGCAGATCGCGCGGGCTCTCGTTCACCACGTCAAAACGCACGAGCAGCCGATCGTGCCAGTTCAGCCGCAGCCCGGTTGTCGAGGCGTTCTCCGCCTCGTCAGCACGGCCCTGCACGGCGCGGCCCGCGCCGACGAGCCGACCCAGTCCCGTCCGCAGGGACAACGCGAACTCCGGCCCGCTGACGACCGAGCCGTTGCGGTCCCGCATGGTCACGGGATGCACCAGCGAACTGTGCAGCGCGACCTCCTTGCGCGACGCGAAGTACTCAAGGCTGCCGCACGTCGCCTGGTTGTCCGCAGCCTCGTCTTCAAGCTGGACCGGCGTGCCGATGAACGCGATGTGGGCCGCATCCTCGGCCAGCTTTTCGGGTTTCACCGGCACCGGTCTGACCGAGAGCGGGCCGGACCAGTTGATCCGCAGCAGATCCGCCTCGGCATGCGGCCAGAGCAGCGACTGGCGCACCGGCTCCATCGGGTCGGCCGGACCGTGCGCCGGGGCAGCCTGGGCGAAGAGGAGCGAGGCGAGCAGCGTGGGCAGGTCGCGCTGCGGCGGCGCACTGCGCGCGCTGGAAAGGGCAGTAGCTGGCGCGGCGGGCGGCCTCTGCGTCAGCGCCGGCGCATCCTCCAACGGCAGTTCGCCGTCAAGAAGCTGAACCAGCGCGGTCAGTTCAGCGGAGTGAATCACGCGCGTGTGCTGGCGCACGGAGACGTTGCCTGAGAAGAAGATGCGGTAGAAGTCCTCCTGCGGCACATCACCGGACGCATCGGGCTGCGCGTCCTGCCCCCCTGCTGCTGCCGGCTCGTCGGAAGCCGCCGCGGCCGAAGGCGCAGCCTGCGTGGGCGCGTCCTGATTGGCGACCGTGAGGAAATGAGTCGCCGCGGGGCTGCTGCGCCGGCCGGAGCCCGCGTCGATCCGCCGCAGCGCCTGCCCGTCGCTCTCTGCGTAGCGGGTGATGTAGAGCAATTGTCTGCCCTTCTCGACGGTAAGCTTCTCAATGCGGTTGGCGACCTGGTTGTAGAGCAGGTCCAGGCCGGTTCCC
>CAZZPX010000449.1:0-1274 GCA_964655955.1 uncultured Phycisphaerales bacterium
CCGACAACGGCCGCTACGGCATTCGCGTCGCCACAGCGCTCTCCACGCTCAGCACCAGTGTGGCGCATAACAATGGCTCCTACGGCATGTATCTCACCGACCTCGCTGGCGGCGTCGTCAGCAACAACCTCATTTACGCCAATGGCTCGACCGGTCTTCTCGTGTCGAATTACAACACCGGCGGGCAGACGCTCATACGTGACAACACCATCTATGGCAACGTCTCACGCGGCATAAGCGCGACCTATGACGTCCTCGTCGAGGACAACGAGGTCTTCAGCCACGACGGCGTGAACGAGGTCGGCATCGAGGTCGGCGGCAACGCGATCGCGCGCGGCAACATCGTTTATAGCAACTACAACGGCATTGTAACAAGCCATACGGCCGAGGTCGAAGGCAATCGCGTCTATAACAACGTCAATTTCGGCATCGCCGCTTACGTCCAGTCAGACGTCGTCGGCAACCATATCTACTCCAATGGCTACGGCATTCGAACCGACTACTGGTCCAGTTCGGGGTTCGTCGGATTGATCGGCAACAACCTGGTCTATGACAGCACGACGGCCGGTGTCCTCATTGAAGCCGGCCGATCTGGAGCTCGCATTTGGAACAACACGATCTTCGAGACACAGGCTGACGGGCTGCGGATCCAAGACAACTCAAGCGGCGTCAATATCCGAAACAGCATCATCTGGGTCGACAGCGACCATGCCGTCTACGTCGCGAATGACAGCCAGTCCGGGTTCGACAGTGATTATAACCTGCTCTATGCTACGGGCACGGGCGCGATCGGGTACTGGCAGAATAATGCGCAGGCGACCCTGATTGAGTGGCGCAGCGCCACGTTCAGCGACGCGCACAGCCGCTCGATCGATCCCGACTTCGTGAATCCTGTCGGCGGCGACGGGCTCCTCGGCTACACGGGCGGGGTCGATCACGGCGGGGATGATGACTTCCATCTTCTCGGCACCTCGCCTGCCATCGATGCGGGCGACCTCCAGTCGTATTATCTGCATGAGATCCTCAGCGGTGGACGCACGAATCAAGGCGCGTACGGCAACACGACGGCTGCGACCTCCAGCCCCGCGGAGCTCGTGCAGGTTCTCTTCCCCAACGGCGATGAGCGCCTCGAAGAGGGTTCGGACTATCTCCTGCAGTGGCGTTCGTATGGCCTTACGCTGTCTGACGCGGTCGCACTGATCAACAGCGGCACCGGCGGCTCCATCGACAACTGGCTCTTCGACAGTCATTACATCAACGGCCTGACGACGTCT
>CAZZPX010000449.1:1284-3500 GCA_964655955.1 uncultured Phycisphaerales bacterium
GATCTCGGCGGCGTACTTGATCCTGCTCCCCTTGCCGTCTACCAGACCTACCGCTACGCCAACAACGGTGTGGGCAACACGCTGGACTACCAGCTTCACGTCCCCGATGGCGACTACTCCGTACGTCTCCACTTCGTAGAACCGACCTACTCAAGCGCCGGTTCACGTGTATTCGATATCTCTCTCCAAGGCGCGCTCCAGGTCGCGGACTATGACATCTATGCCGACGCGGGCGATCGTTACACTGCGACCACGCAGACATTCTCCGTGACGGCAGCAGGCGGAGGCGGGATCGGCCTGCAGTTCCTCAACAAGTCTCATGCAGGCGCCATCATCGCCGCGATCGAAATCACTCAGGCGACAGCAGCCGGCGTACCTGCCCCCACTGTTGATCTCGATCTGTCGATTGACGGCGGTGCGAGCTGGAGCGGCATAGCGTCCGGCCAGGCGCTGGATCACTATGGTCGCGGCGAGCTTCTCTGGACGGCGGCTCCGCTCACCTCGGGCTTGAACGGCCTGCTTCGCGTCAGTGCCAATGACGCGACCATGCCGGTCGATGTTTCCGACGGCACGTTCGAGATCGTCGAGCCGGTCAACGTCTATTATGTCAATGACTCTGGCGTGCAGTCAGGCGACTGGACAACAGCCGCCGGCAGCGATGCCAACGACGGCCGCATGCCCAGCACGCCCATGGCAACGATCAGCGCTGTCCTGGCGGCGTATGATCTCGAGGCGGGCGATGTCATCAAGGTCGACTCCGGTATCTATAACCTTGCGAACAACATCATCATCGGGTCCGGCGACGCCGGTGTCCAGATTGAGGGATACCACGACCCGTTGTATCCCGCCAGGCAGGCCATTCTTGATCGCGGCAACTTGGGCCAGCACGCAGTTGTCGTCCAGGCGACCGACGTCACGCTGTCATACCTCTGGATTACCGGCGGCAGATACGGCGTGAATGCTGTCGGTGCTGCCAACCTCACCATCGAACATGGCAAGATCTACGGTAACGACGACCGAGGGATATCGCTCGACTCGGCCAGCGACGGCGCGCTCGTCTCAAGCGTCACGCTCGACGGAGACGCGGGGTTCCAGGCATATGGAATCTGGATCGAGGCGCCCCTCGGCGCGATCATCGGCAACAGTATCTTCGAGCACCAGAGCATCGGCATCGAAGTAAGAGACTCTGCCGACCAGCTCGTAGTGGTCAGCAACGAAATCTACGGCAACAACTACGGCATCCGCACATCACACACCTGGGGATCCGAGTTCAGCGGCAACGTCGTGCACAGCAACACCAGCCGCGGCATGTCCATCAGCAACTACAACGGCGCGATGCCGACGCTCGTCGCGGGCAACCTCGTGTACGAGAACGACTATGCCGGCATCGAGGCGGTCCATGATGTTCTTGTCACGGCCAATACCGTATACGATCACTCGGGCTCCGGCGACGTGGGAATCATCGCGGGCGCGGATGCGCGGGTCGCCGAGAATCTCGTGCACGGCAACTATCTCGGCATCGCGACAAGCCACACTGCCGCGGTTGTCGACAACCGGATATACAACAACAGCTACGCCGGCGTCGACGCGCGCGTCGGCTCGGTCGTGGCGGGCAACCTCGTGTATTCCAACAGTATCGGCATCCGTACCTACTGGTGGTCGTCGGCACGCTTCACCGGCGAACTGCGCAACAATATCGTCTACGACAACAGCGTGCACGGAATGCAGTTGGGCGCGCTCGGATCGGGCTCCATCGTCGCCAACAATACACTCTACCAGATCGTCGGCGACGCGATCCACGTTCAGGACGACTCGATCGACGCTCGGCTTCGCAGCAACATCCTGATCGTCGAGTCCGGCGCCGGAGTCTTCGTCGAAAATGACAGCCAGACGGGATTCTCGAGCGATTACAACCTGTTCTTCCCCACAGGCTCTGGCGTGATCGGCAACTGGGAGGGCATTGGTTTCAGCAGTCGGGCTGACTGGTTCTATGAACTCGGGCTTGACGCGCACGGCCGAGTCGCTGACCCTCTGCTTGTGAATCCTGTCGGTGTCGACGGCATTCTGGGATACTCCGGCGGCACGGACTACGGCCTTGACGACGACTTCCACATCGGGCCGGCTTCGCCAGCGCTGGATGGCGGAGACCCGCTCGAGTATTTCTTCACTGAACCGTCCAGCGGCGGCCGCATCAACATCGGTGCCTATGGCAATAC
>CAZZPX010000450.1:0-3497 GCA_964655955.1 uncultured Phycisphaerales bacterium
GCGCGGACGACGAGGTCCCTCGTCTCGCCGTCTGCCGCGCTCGGCACACCGGCGCTCGAGCTGCACGTGACGCCGCAGCTTACGACGACGGTGGACATCAGTTCCTGAGGCGGCGCGACGAGCGCCGAGAGGATGAGGCATGGGTCTAGGCAGCGCCCTACAGATCGGACGATCAGGCCTGATGGTGAGTCAGGCGGCGATCCAGGTGGCGGGCAACAACATGGCCAACGCCGCCACCGAGGGGTACACGCGCCAGACCGCCGCCCTCGCGCCCGCGCGCGGGCAGCGCTACGGGGCGAACGCCTTTCTCGGCCGGGGCGTGCTGCTCGAGGGGATCAGCCGGCAGGTGGATGAAGCCGTGCGCTCGCGCCTGCGCCTGGCGGTGTCGGATGAGTCCGCGGCCCAGGTGGACCTGGACGTGCTCAGCCAGGTCGACGCGATCCTTGGCGAGCTGAGCGAAGCTGATCTCTCCTCTCAGCTCAACAGTTTCTTCGGGGCGTGGTCAGAACTCGCGAACACCCCCAACGACATGACGGCCCGCAACGTCGTCATCAGCGAAGGTGAGACGCTGGGCCTGTTCATCTCGCGCCTGCGCAGCGATCTCGTGGCGATGCGCGAGCAGATCGAGCAGATGCTGCGCGGCGAGGTGGCGCAGGCGGACGAACTGCTCGCGCGCGTGGCGCAGCTCAACGAGGCGATCGTCAAGGCGGAGCAGGGCCGCGGGACCGCTGGCGGCCTGCGCGATCAGCGCGACATCGTCCTCGCGGAACTATCGCAGCTCATGGACGTGACGGTCGTCGAGCAGAACTCGGGCGCGGTGGATGTGCTGGTCGGATCCTTGCCGATCGTGCTGGGCAAGAACTCGCGCGGGATCGAACTCGACGCGCGCACCATCGATGGCGAGACGGCGCTGAGCATTCGCGACAAGGTCGGCCAGTCGACGCTGAACATCGAAAGCGGCTCCATCGGCGCGCGGCTGAGCCAGCGCGACGCGCTGGTGCAGCCCACGCTGAACGATCTCGATCGCTTCACCAACGCCCTGATCTTCGAGGTGAACCGCATCCACGCGCAGGGTTCGGGCGGCACGGGCTTCGAGGAAGTGGTCGGCACGATGGTCTTCACGCCCGAGCAGGCCGGCCGGGCGCTGAACGATGCGCAATTCGACTGGGCGTTCCCGGTGGGCAATGGCACGTTCGAGATCAACCTCGTCAACGTCGACTCGGGCCAGGCGCAGACGTTCCAGATCGACGTCGATCTCGATCGCGTCGACGATGCGGGCTACGTCGGCACGGGCGACGATGATTCGCTCGAGGACATCATCGACAAGATCAACGCGATCGACGGCGTCGTGGCGGAACTCGACGCGGAAGGGCGCCTCGCCATCCGCGCCGAGGGCGAACGCGATGTGATCACCTTCTCCAACGACAGCAACGGCTTTCTGGCGGCGACGGGAATCAACACCTTCTTCACCGGATCGAGCGCGGGAGACATCGGCGTGGCGGCCAACGTGCGCGACGATCCCGCCATGCTCGCGGTGACGCTCGAACACGTGGACGGCTCGAACTCCGCCGCCCTCGCCCTGGCGAACCTGCAGACACGCGGGCTCGAACAGCTCGGCGGCGTGAGCCTGCGCGACGCCTGGCTGAACACGGTCAGCGACGTGGGCATCGCCGGCTCCGCGGCGAGCGTGCGCCTCCAATCCGCGACGCTCGTCCGCGAGAGCGTGCAGGCGCAGGATCTGGCCAGCGCCGGCGTCAGCCTGGACGAAGAAGCGATGAACCTGATGAACTTCCAGCGCCAGTACGAAGCATCGACGCGCTTCCTCGCGGTCATAGACGAGCTGATGCAGACGCTGCTGACGATTGTTTGAGATGGGACTTGCGAATGACAGGGACGGAATGACGAATGAAGAACGAAGAATGACGAGTGTCTAGTGCTGGCGCGTGGACGGGGGCCTTCCTCCCTTCGTCATTCGTCATTGGACATTCCTCATTTCCCCCAGAGGCTGCCATGAGTTCTATACCTTCGAATCTCGCCCGCGTGCCCAACCTGCTGATCTCGGGGATGCAGCTGCGCAACATTAACCAGACCAACGTCAGCCTGCTCAACCTGCAGGCGCAGCTCTCCACCGGGCAGAAGATCAACAAGCCCAGCGACGACGGGGCCGCGGCGACGGTCGTCGGCGTCATGGACAGCGATATCGAACGCTCTCAGCAGCACCTGCGCAACATGGAGCACGCGGGCGGCGTGCTCAACGTGCTCGATCAGGCGATGCAGGAAGTGAGCGCACTGCTTCTCGACGTGCAGGTGCTCGCCAGCGAACAGATCAACTCCGACCCCGACACGCGCGAGGCGCAATCGGTCGTGATCGATTCCATCGTCAGCGAACTCACCGGGATCGCCAATCGCGAGTTCCAGGGGCTGCACCTCTTCGGCGGCGAGCGCACAGGCGCGCCGCCGATGGATCTGACCAGCGGCGGCCTGCGCTACCGCGGCACGGGGGCGGGTCTCCTCACCGATCTCGGCCAGGGACTGCAGATTCCCATCACCCTCAGCGCCGAGGAGGCGCTGGGCAGTTTGTCAGCGCGCGTGCGCGGCCAGCAGGAGCTTGCACCCAACGCCACCGGCGAGACGCTCGTCAGCGATCTCAAGGGCGCGCGCGGGCTGGGCGTGACGCTCGGCGCCGTCGAGTTCAGCTACGACGGCAGCGACTTCGTCTCCGTCGACCTGTCGCAGGCGCGCACGGTCGGCGATGTCGTCGACATGCTCGATGCAGCCATCATGGAGTACGAACTCGATCGCGGCAGAACCGTGCTGGACGGCACGCGCGTCGACCTGGACGGCGAGCGACTGCTCTTCGACATGGCGGGCGCGGGCGGCGGCGCGGATCCGGAACTCGTCTTCCGCGACGTCGGGGCAGGCACCGCGGCGGCGGACCTCGGCCTGGCGCAAGAGGCGTTCCAGTCCGGCGTCAACGAACTCAGCCTCGAACTCAATCCCCGCGTCACCCTGCGCACCCGCATCGACGCAGTTCCCTCGCTGCAGGCGACGCTCGGCTCCATCCGCCTGACCAACGCCGGCCAGACGCGCACCATCGACCTCAGCAACGCCGAGACCGTCCAGGATGTGAAGAACCTCATCGAGGCGGAACAACTCGGCGTGCGCGTCGTCATCAGCGCCGACGGCCAGGGAATCGACCTGCTCAACGAATGGTCCGGGCAGAACATGTCCGTTGCGGAAGTCGACGACGGCTACGGCCGCACCGCGGCGGATCTGGGCATTCGCACGCTGATCGGCGATACGGCGCTGGAGGCGTACAACTTCGGGCGCGGCGTCGACATCGTCTCGGGCAACGTCAACCCGCACACGGGCGATCCGGATCCCTCGCGCGATGTGGACTTCATCGTCACGCTCACGGATGGCAGCAGCTTCTCCGTGAACCTGCAGCCGGAGGACACGACGACGCAGCGCGTGATCGACCGCATCATCCAGGAGCG
>CAZZPX010000451.1:0-3497 GCA_964655955.1 uncultured Phycisphaerales bacterium
CATGCGTGGAGCGAGCGTGAGAGAAGGTTGCGGGCAGCCTCGAAGGCTTCGCGTACGGCGGGCGGGCAGGGCGCCCCGGCCGTGAAGACGAGGCGCAGAGCGCCGCGGCCTCTGGGGGCTGCGCCAGAGATCCCCTCAAGCAGATACGGCGTGGCGGCCAGCACCGTCGCGCCCTTTCCCAGCCGACTCGCGATGGCGAGCGGATCGAAGGCGAGCGGCACCTCGAGCGCGGCACCGCGGATCAGCGTCGCCAGCAGCAGATCGAGGCCATACGAATGCGCCAACGACACGGGCGCGAGCAGGCGGTCATCCGCGTTCATGCGCGTGGCCGCGATGACGTTCTCGCCATCGGCGTCGAGCGCGGGGGCGCGACGCCAGACGAGCTTCGATCCGCCCGTCGTGCCCGACGAGAGCAGCACGACCGATCCGGCCGGACGAGTGGTCTTCTCCAGAATCGAGTCAAGCCTCGCCGCTCGCGGCGCCGTGCGCATATCTTCGAGACGCGGCAGGGAGGTCACATCCTGCGCGCCAATCACCGCGACGGCTCGCGCGCGCCCGGCAAGCTCGACAAGCTCCGGCGCGCTCGACTGCGCCGGGGCAGGCAGCACGCGTACGCCCGCCGCCACGGCTGCGCAGAACCAGATGACGTAGTCCGCGCCGCTGCGCTGCGCCAGCAGCACCGTCGCATCCGCGGGGAGACGGGCGGCGAGCTGCGCCGCGCGCGAGGCAGCCTGCGACGTGAGTCCGCCGTAGCTCAGCGTGCGCGCGCCCGCCGCCGCGAACTCGATGATCGCGGGGCTCGCTGGACGAGTGGCGGCGTGGCGCTCGAGCGCCTGAAGCAGTCGACAGCCGCCGCGTGCGGGGGCGCTACTGCGCAACGTGCTTTGGCTGGTGCTCGGCATCACTCGCGCTGCGCCTTTTTCAAGACGCCGCCTCCACCGGGCTCGCGGCCTCCGCCGCCAGCAGTGAATACGGCGGGCGCTGTGGCACGAGCGGGCGCACGCGTTCGTGAGCGAGCAGCAGCGCGTCGAGCAGCGCCATGCGCCAGCGCAAGCGCCAGGCCGGGCGGGGAAAGACACGCCCGGCGAGCAGCGATAAGACCGCCTCGTGGATGGCGAACGGCCCCTTGCCGTGCAGGAGCATGTCGCGGAATCCCTGCCGATAGAACCGGCGCACCATGCGGAAGAGCGGTTCGCTCGAGTCGCGCAGGTACGTCTGGTAGGCTCGCGCTGCCCTGCTGGGGTTCATCTGCTCCATGATAATGTCGCCCGCCAGTCGCGCCGCCTGCACCGCTGACATCATGCTCAGGCACACGCCCGTCGAGAAGATCGGATCGACGAAGGCGGCCGCGTCGCCCAGAAGGAAGTACCCCGGCCCGGCGCAGGGCGTGCAGCGATAGGCGAAATCCGCACAGACCTGATTCGCCTGCGGGCCCGAGGCTCGGCTGAGACGCCGCCGCAGAAACGGACAACGCTCGATGCCCCAGGCGAGGGCCGCCGCGGCCGGCACGTTCGCCTGACGAATTGCTGCCGGATCGATCACCAGTCCCACGCTCGTCACCTGTTCGTTGATGGGGATGACCCAGAACCACCCTTCGCTGCAGATGACGACGAGGGGGAAGCCGCCGAGCCGGCCGGTCTCCCGCGCCTCGCCGGTGAAGTGCGCGAAGTACGCCGCCCGCCGCAGGTCGGGCAACACCTGGCGGATCCCCAGGTGCCGCGCCACGACGGTCGCCTGGCCGCTCGCGTCGAGAAGGATGCGGCTGCGCACCGTGCCCCGCGGGGTGGCGAGGCGCACGTCGTCCAGCGCCAACTTCTCAATGCGCTGCACTGGCGCGGCTTCCCACACTTCGGCGCCCGCCTGGCGCGCCTGGTCGAGAAGCGCCCTGTCGAGCAGCGCCCGCTCGATGTTGAGCGTGCGCGATTCCGCCCCATCCTGCCGGGGCGGAAACCAGAAATCACTCGGCGTCGAGTCGCCCGCCATGACAAACGACGCGCCGTACTTGGCGACGTGGGGCAGCGCCGCCACCGTCTCGAGCAACCCCAGTTCCTCGAACAACTCCCAGTTGCGCGGCAGGAGCGACTCGCCGATCACGAAGCGCGGATGCGTCTGCTTCTCGAGGAGGATGACGGAGAGTCCACGGCGGGCACAGCAGAGGGCGGCGGTGGAGCCGGCGGGCCCGCCGCCGATGATCGCGACATCCCGCTGCGAACCGGATTCGCCGCGCGCCTCAGCCACCGCGGCTCTCGGGAAGGACGGCGACGCCCTCGATTTCGACGAGCAGTTCGGGACGGCAGATCTCCGCTTCAACGAACTCCATCTCCTCCACGTGCGGGAGCGCTTCCGCCAGGCGCGCGCGCAGGCGCGGCCCATCCTGCGGGCGACGGTGGTAGACGCGGGCGCTGCGCAGCAGGGCGAGCATGTCATGACTCTGCGCGCCCGCCGCGGCGATCAGGGCGCGCAGATTGTCGAGCGTCGTGGTCAGTTGCGCATCGAAACAATCTCTGTGCAGCGACGCTTCGCCGCGCACGCTCGCCGTCCCGCCGATGAGCAGCAGGCGTTCACCCGCGATGTGCGTTTCGGTAGCGCGGGCGAAGCAGGGCGGCGAGGGACCGTAGCGACGCGAGTAGCGATAGGCAGGGCGCTGCATGGGGTTCTCGACGTGTCGGCCGGCGCGGGCCGAGATCAGGGCGTGCACCGCCAGGACCGAACCGCTGTGTCCGACGCCCGTTGCGGTCGGAATCCGCATCGGCTCTGCACCGGCGTGCAGCCAGCGGTCCATCGTCTCGTAGCGCCCGAGGTTGAACGCCATGTAGCGATCGATGCCGACGCTGAGCGGAGCGGAGATCGCCGGGATGAAATTCCAGAAGCGCAGCGGATGCCGCCCCGCCATGGACTGCACCTGGCGCTGAATCGCGGCATAGGCGTGCGCTGCCGCGGCGCGCGTGCGGGATGCGTCCAGCGACTCGACATCCGGAAGGAAGACGGACACGAGCGTCAGATCGCCGCTGCTGGTCGTCTGCAGCCGGCAGGTCGCGGCGAAGTGTCCGCAGAGTCGCTGCTGCTGCCTGGGCGCAGCAGCGAACAGTCGCCTGGCCCAGAGCGGCAGGTCGAGCGGCGACTCGGCCGAGAGTGTCCCCGTCGGCGAATGATCGCGAATGGAACCGGAGCGAGGTGCGGGCATAGTCCGACTCACGGCCTCAGCTTAGAACGCCCCGGAGAGGCGGGCAATGATGAAAATGAAGCCGCGCCGCGCACGCGGATGCCTGCGCCGCGGCCGGCGGAGTCGCTGGCGCTGACGGCGAAATCGGCCCTGCCGGTCAGCAAACCGGCCGCCAGTGTCGCCAGGGGAGCCACGCTGAAAAGCTCCACTATCGGCTTGGTGGCGGCCGCGCCGCCTCGCCCCGGGCAGCAGTCCGCCGGCAACCGCAGCAACGGCAGATCGGTCCACGCGCGCCATTTCCGCGTGTCCGCGTCGGGCTCGAGCCAGGCGCCGC
>CAZZPX010000452.1:0-3496 GCA_964655955.1 uncultured Phycisphaerales bacterium
GCGATGAGTGGATCATCGTCACGAAGGTCGGCGAGGAGTTCGAGAACGGTCGATCACGGTTCGACTTCAGTCCCGAGCATACGCGCTTCAGCGTCGAGCGCAGCTTGCGCCGCCTGGGCACTGATCGACTTGACTGTGTTCTCGTGCACTCCGATGGCGAGGATGAGCGCATCATCGACTCGCTCGGCACGCTCGAAGCGCTCGCGGATCTGAAGCGCCGCGGGCTGATTCGCAGCTTCGGTATGTCGACCAAGACGCTCGCCGGAGCGCGCAAGGCGCTGCGGCGCTGCGATGTGCTGATGGTCACCTACAACCAGCGCGAGGCGGAGATGGGGCCGGCGATCGAAGGAGCCGCCGCCGCGGGCGTGGGGGCGTTGATCAAGAAGGGGCTCGCCTCGGGCCACCTCGCCCAGGAATCGGCGCACGCCGCGACGGACCCCGTCGAGTCGGCTTTCCACTTCATATTCGCCCGCCCCGGCGTCAGCAGCGTCATCACCGGTACGCTCAATCCCGCTCACCTGCGGCAGAATGTCGACTCGGCGTCGCGCGCGCTGCGTCAGCAGAGCAGTCAGTAGGATTCCGCCGCCGGGCTCTCCGCATCTTCCGCGCCCGCGTCGAGCGCCGCGTCCCGCTCCTGTTCGTGCGCCTGGATGATCGCCGCCAGGCGGGGGAAGTCTCGCTGCGGCACGAGGTCTCCCTCCGGTAGTTCGAGATCCTCGCGAATCCGATCTCCCTCCCAGATGTTCGGATCGATCGTCAGCCTGGCGATGCGCGAGCAGTCGCGGCCATAGACGTTGCGCAGCGACGGCAGGCGCCACTGCACGACGTGCGGCCCGAAGATCTCGCCGGCTTCGCCCGCGGCGTCCGGCTCCTCGGCGACGATCCACGGCCGCAGCACCTCTCCCTCCGTCGCGGTCTGCACCAGGCGCTTGCGTAACCTCTGTGAGCTGCCATCCCACCAGTCGTCCTTGACGAGGTCCACGAGCTTCCGGGCCGTGTCAGCGTCCACGGGCTTCAGGCGTTCGATTTCCGCCGCCAGCGCCGCCGTGAACGCCTCTTCGTACGCCGCCTCCTCGTCTTCATGCTCGGCAGACGCCTGGCGCAGCGCTGCCGCCGCGACCACGATCCCCAGCATGTGCGACGGCGCATCGTCGTAGGAGAATGCGGAGTGCTTCTCGGAGATGAGCGGCAGCGCCTGGTAGCCGTACCAGGTGATGAACTCGTGCCAGGTGCTCATCTGCAGCGCCACTCGCTGGGCGAGGCGGATCGCCAGTTCGCGTTCGGCCCCTGTGCGCTCACTGATCGTCAGGTCCGGCCAGGCACGCGCGTCGTAATTCAGCATGAGTTGGAACAGGCTCGGCTCGGCGCTGACGAGGATCAGCCCCGGCGCCTCCTGCCGCAGCGCCTCGTGGATGTGCAGGTAGGCGTAGCGCGTGAGGTCAGCGGCGTTGCGGACGTGGGCGATGTCGATGAAGCCGCCGCGCTGCGTGTAGATGATGCCGCGGCTCGTCTCGCCGGGCCAGGTGGCCAGGAAGCCCGTCTCGTAGCGATGGGTGCCCAGGTCCAGGGGATCGATCGCTTCCAGGGGGACGAGCGGCAGGGGGTAAGGCAGCGAACCGATGCGCAGCCGCGGTGGCGACTCCTTGATCGGCAGCGACCCGTTGTATCTGCCCAGGCGCGCAAGCGGCCCCCAGGTCGGATAGCACCCGGCCGCCCCGAGGAGCAGCACCGCGAGCGCTGCGGCCAGTCGCGCTGGAAAACCGGTCGACTTCATAGTCGCTTATGAGTAGCCAGTCTAGCAGTAGCGGGCGAGTCGGCGAAACGCTGCCTCTGGCGCCGGACCGCCCCTGAAGGTCGGGCTCGCCGCAGGGCGGCGGGAGGATGAACTGAGCTAGAATGGGGCTGATGAAGTTCCATGACCTGGAAATCCCGCTGGAGAGAATCGAGGCATTCTGCCGAGAGCATCGCATCCGCCGGCTGGCCTTGTTCGGCTCGATCCTGCGCGAGGATTTGACGCCGGACAGCGACATTGACGTGCAGGTCGAGTTCGAGCCGGGGGCCCGCACGGGCTTCGCCTTCTTCGGAATGCAGGAACAGTTGGCCCAGATTCTCGGCCGCAAGGTCGACCTGAACACGCCGGCCGATCTGAGCAAGTACTACCGTGACGAGGTGCTGCGGGAGGCGGAGGTACTGTATGACGCGGCATGACGAGTCGGTGTCGCTTCGTCAGATGCGCGACTATGCCAAGGAAGCCATAGCTATGGCTGCGGGGCGTGCCCGGGCCGATCTCGACCGCGACCGCCAGTTCTTGCTTGCCGTGCTCAAGCTCGTGGAGATCGTCGGAGAAGCGGCGAACCGCGTCTCTCAATCAACTCGCGAAGCACATCCGCAGGCGCCCTGGCAGAAGATCGTCGGGACCTGAAACAGGTTGGTGCATGGCTACGACACGGCGAATCACGGCGTGCTCTGGGATATCGTCACGCTCGACCTGCCGCCGCTCGTCGCTCACTCGAGGCGATCCTGACGGCAACGTCGTCCAGCGCTCCGTAGGCATGGCAGCCGCCTCGCGACCGCAAGAATCGGGTGGCTGCCCGTCGGGGCCCGCTCTACAGTCCCGCACATGAACACCATCGCCCCGACTGTCCGCACGACCGCTGCCAGCGACTACGAGCGCATCGCCGACGCTATCGCCTATCTCGAAGCGCACTGGCGGCGGCGCCCCAGTCTCGACGAGGTTGCGCACAGCGCGGGGCTGAGCAAGTACCACTTTCAGCGCCTCTTCAGCCGCTGGGCGGGAATCAGCCCCAAGCGCTTCGTGCAGTACCTCACGATCGACCGCGCCCGCGACTTGCTCGCCGGCGACCGACCGCTGCTCGACGTGTCGCTCGACCTCGATCTCTCCGGCCCCGGTCGGCTGCACGATCTGTTCGTCAGCATCGACGCGGTGACGCCCGGCGAGTTCAAACGCCGCGGCGCGGATTTGACGATTCACTACGGCGTGCATGCCAGCCCGTTCGGCCGCTGCCTCATCGGTCTGACGCAGCGCGGCATCTGTTTCCTCGGCTTCGTCGATGACGAGGATCCGCAGGCGGCGGAAGAGATCCTGCGCGACTACTGGCCGCGCGCGGCCTTCGTGAGCAGCCCCGCGGAGACGGCCTCGCTGGTGCGACGCATCTTCCTGCCGCCGGCTGAGCGAGGGTCGCAGCCGCTGCCGCTGCTGCTCAGCGGCACGAATTTTCAGATCAAGGTCTGGGAGGCGCTCTTGCGCATTCCGCTCGGGCAGTTGGCGACGTACCAGCAGGTCGCGGAGGCGATCGGGCGCCACGGCGCCGCCCGCGCCGTCGGGCAGGCGGTCGGCTCCAACCCGATCAGCTTCGTGATTCCCTGCCACCGCGTGATTCGCACGAGCGGTCTGCCGGGCGGGTACGCCTGGGGCCTGCCCCGCAAGCGCGCCATGCTCTGGCGCGAAGCGGCGCAGCGCGGCGAGCGCAGCCTT
>CAZZPX010000453.1:0-3473 GCA_964655955.1 uncultured Phycisphaerales bacterium
GCTCACTTCCACGTCAATCCCTGATCGATCGTGTTCAGGTTCTCACACGCCGACTTGCCGACGATCACCATGTCCTCCACGCGCACGCCGCCGATCGCTTTGCAGTACAGCCCCGGTTCGATCGTCAGTGCATCGCCCTTGACGAGCGGCGGACCGGCGCGATCGAGCAGCGGCGGCTCGTGCACGTCCAGTCCCACGCCGTGCCCCGTGCCATGTGAGTAGAACACCAGCGTCTCGTCGAAGTCGCCCGCGGGCAGACCGATGTGCCTGCCACGCTTGCTGAAGACGTCGCACGCCGCCTTGTGCACGTCCTCGCCGGTCTTGCCGACCTTCGCCGCCTTCTCGGCAGCGGCCTTGGCGTCCAGCACATCCTGGTGCATCCGCGCCACCTCGTCGGGAATCTCTCCGTGCACGACCGTCCGCGTGCAGTCGCCGTTGTACAGCGTGTCGCGATCGCGCGGGAAGACGTCAATCATGATCGGTTCCCCCGTGCGCAGCTCGCCCGAGCCGCGATCGTGGCAGTCCCAGCCGGCCTTGCCTCCGATCACGATCGATGGCGGGGCGCTGAAGTTCTGCTCCATCAGATCGACCTCGATCATGTAGCGCACGCGCTCGCTGGTGAGCACTTCGCTCTTGT
Source organism: uncultured Phycisphaerales bacterium (assembly GCA_964655955.1). Taxonomy (GTDB): domain Bacteria; phylum Planctomycetota; class Phycisphaerae; order Phycisphaerales; family JAGLTS01; genus CAZZPX01. The sequence goes on from CAZZPX010000453.1 coordinate 638, forward strand.
GCTTGAGCACGCCTTTCTTGTCCGCCTTGGCGCCCGCGATGATCTCGCAGGCGCGGCGGATCGCCTGCTCCGTCGCATCCTGCGCCTTGCGAAGCTGGTTCACCTCCCACTTGTCCTTCTTGCGCCGCTCGAGAATGCCGAACTCCGGATCGCAGGTCACCTCGACGCCGCGCTGGCGCAGATGATGCACGTAGAGAAAGGGAAGGGAGCGGTCGGCGGTGATGGCGTCCACGCCGCGCCTGACCAGCAGTTCCGCCGCCGCCTGGGCGTTGGCAGTCTCGCGATCGCCGCTCAGTCCCTCCTCGGGGGCGAATTCAGCGGGAGAGTGAACGTGACGCGCCGCGTGGGCCTTCTTCGCCCGGGCGGTCTCGATGTCGCGCATGATGGCGAAGGTCTCGCCCGACCCGAGGTCGATGAAAACGATCGTGTCCCCCGCCTGGAAGCGCAGGCGATGATAGACAGCGAAGTTGGTCGTGGGGACGCCCGCCATGATGAACGGCGTGGTGCTCATTGTCATTCCTTTCCCGATTCAGTCGTGCCGCCGCGGCCCGCAATTTCTAGCAACAACTCTGCGTGCGTGCGCGAGGCTCCCTGATGCCGCTGGATGACGGCCCGGCCGCGCTCGACCAGCGCCCGTCGCTCCTCCGCATCCGCGAGCAGGCGCTGGACGGCCGCCGCCAGGTCGTCGCGGGAGGTCTGGACGATGCCGCCGCCCGCCTGGAAGGCGTCGAACATCTGCTGAAAGTCGCTCACCGCCGGGCCGATGATGGTCGCTGCTCCCGCCGCGATGGGCTCTGTCATGTCCGAGCCGTACAGGCTGCCGAACGACCGCCCCACGATGGCGACCGCGGCGAGGCTGTAGGCCGCCCGCAGTTCCCCGATGGTGTCGAGGAGGAAACGGTTCGCCCGGCAATCGGCAGCAGCCGCAGTCTCGGTCCGCGATCGGCGCCGCGGGTGGTTCAGATCGCGCGCCGCCTGGTCGAAGTGTTCCGGCTTGCGCGGCGCGACGAGAAGCTGCACCTCATCCGGCACCGCCCGGTCAATCAGCGTCGTCTCATCCACAGCCGTCGATCCCGCCACCACCAGCGGCCGCTTGGGATCGATCCCCAGTGCCTCGGCCAGCCCGCGCGCACCGGCGACCTCGTCGGTGATGACGGCGTTGTCCCATTTCATCGACCCGGTCACGCGCACACGCTCGGCCGGCACGCCGAGGATGCGAAAGCGATCCGCGTACGTCTCATCCTGCACCGCCGCCACGCTGAGTTCTCCAAAGATGCGCGCGACCAGCAGTCGGAAGCGACGATAGCCCCGGAACGACCGCTCGCTCAGCCGGCCGTTGATGACAGCGACGGGAACGCCGCGGCGCCGGCACGCCCGCATGAAGTTGGGCCACACCTCGAGTTCGATCAGTCCGACTGCGTCCGGAGTCAGCCGACTCAGGAAGCGGCGCACCATCCAGGAGAAGTCGAAGGGATAGCGCACGACCGTGTGCGTCTCTCCGAAGAGAGCCGCCGCCCGCGCGAAGCCCGTGTCGGTCGTCGCGGCAATGACCAGTTCCGCATTCTCCTGGAGGAGCGGCACGAGCGTTCGCAGCGCGTTCACCTCCCCCACCGACACCGCGTGCAGCAGCAGGCGCGGGTGAGTGCCGACTCGCGGCAGGGTCGGAGAGTGGCCGCAGCGTCCGCGCCAGTCCGTGCGGATCTTGCCCGAGCGGATCATCCGCGTCAGCCAGATGGGTGAGAGCAGCATCACCGCAAGGCCATAAGCGAGGTCGAGAAGCAGCGACATGCGCGAAAGTCTACCGCGCCCGGCGAACGGAACCGCGGTCGCCGGGGCGCACCTGTGCTACGATGAACTCGTCCGCGGGGCGAGTAGCTCAGTTGGCTAGAGCGCCGCTCTTACAAAGCGGAGGTCGCCGGTTCGAGCCCGGCCTCGCCCATTGCCGCCGCACGCGCAGCAGAAAGGGCATCCACGCTGTTGCGGATGCCGGTGGGTCGTACGGAAGGTTGTCTCAGGCGGCACCGGCCTGGCGGCGCAACTGGGTGCGCTGGACCGCCATGCTGATCACCTGCAGCCCGCGCGCCAGTTCATTCTTGGCCCCGACGCTGTCAGGGCAATGCAGGCCGTAGCGGAAGCGGCCGTCGCCGAGATCGCAGATGCTTTGCACCACCGCCGTGCCGGTGAAGGTCTTATCCTCGTAGCGGATGCCGGCGGAGATGCGAGCGCCGACCTTCAGCCGCGTCGTACCCACAGCGCTGAATCCGGTCATGCTCACGTCGCGCACATCGCACCCCTGCTCGTTGTTGAGCGTCGCCACCAGGCCCCCCGTGAGAACCGTGCAGACGCGATAGCACTGGCGGCTCTCCGCGGAGACGGGGTTGCCGGTCGTCTGGAAGGTGATGCTGAGCCCGGCGGTGGTGGGCGCGACGCCGCCGATGCGGGCGGGCTGCTGCATGAACTCGCGGCGCTGCTCGAAGAAGACCAGCACCTCCTGGTCGGGCGCGAAGTCGAATTCGGCGTCGTCGACGGTGGCGATGAAGACGCCATCCTGGATGCCCGTCACGGTCGCCGGGCAAAGCACGCGCCGCTCGTCATCGGTGGGCGCTTGCACGAAGAATCCGCAGTTAACGTTGAGCATGGCAGCTCCTTTCCTCTCTCTCGATGCGCGCGGAAGACGAATCGCTGCGAACGCCATATCGGGCATCTGCACCCGCCCGTTGAACCCAATGGGTGGGAACTCACCGCCTCCGAGCCACGAACCGGCACGACCTGTCGCCCGCGGCGTTTATCGGGCCCACCCCTGCGGCGAACGATCCTTCGCGCTCCTCGGAGCCCC
>CAZZPX010000454.1:0-2451 GCA_964655955.1 uncultured Phycisphaerales bacterium
CTCACGCCCTCGAGGCGGCGCGCGCAGAGACGAATGGCGTCGGCGGTTCTTGCCTCAATTTCAAAGCCGAGACGCGCCGCGAAGCGCACCGCCCGCAGTGCCCGCAGGTGATCCTCTTCGAGCCGCTGAAAGGGATTGCCCACCGCGCGCACGAGGCGCGCCGCCAGATCGCTCAGCCCGCCGACGTAGTCCAGCACCTCGCCCCGCAGCGGATCCTCGAAGAGCGCGTTGATGGTGAAGTCGCGGCGGGAGGCGTCGTCGGCTGCATCGCTGAATTCGACGGCGTCCGGGCGACGCTTGTCCGTATAGCCCCACTCCCGCCTGAACGTGGCGACCTCGATCGTGGCGCCCGCGCGGCGCACGAGCATCACGCCGAACGACTCGCCGACCGCCCGCGCCGCGGGAAACAGCCGCTTCACCTCGTCGGGCGCCGCGTCAGTGGCGATGTCGTAATCGCTCGGCGTGCGGCCGAGCAGGGCGTCGCGGACGCACCCGCCGGCGAAGTAACTCACGTGCCCTTCCCGCCGCAGCACCTCGACGATGCTCAGCCCGGCGGAGCGGGCGGGCGAGGGCGTGACCGGAGGCATGGTCTGTCGGGTTGGCGCTGCGTCTCCGGCCATGGCGCACAGTCTACGCCGGGGCGCGGCGGGCACGCTATCGGACGCGTTGGCGCACGCCTCGCCCCGAATCCGCGGCGCCCGCAACCGCGCCAGCCGTCACCTTCGCAGGGGAAACGCGCACATTTGCCGCGGGGCCGGGAAGTTTGGATATCGTATGCTCCACTCACCCCGCCGACTGGCCGATGACAGCCTCAGATGGTATCCGGCAGAGCGCGTCACCACGACCCGTCACCCGGGCACCGTCGACCCCCTCAGGCGCCCATGATTGCCGCGAGGAACAGCCCATGTCGGTGGAACGAGCCAAACAACTCGTTGATGCGCTAAGCAAAATCGAAAAGTGGCGAGGCAAGCCCGCATCGCTGCGGAAACGTCGCTTTACGCGCTTTGGCGTGCGGGGCACCGGGTTGCTCGTCAACGCCGTTGCCGCCGCCTCCGCCTCCGAGCACACCAGCCTCTCGATCCAACTGCGCGACATCAGCAGGGGCGGCGTGGGCTTCCTGCATTCGGAGCCCTTGCGCGTCGACTACTCCTACCGCCTGCTCCTCACCGACCAGGGCCTGGTGCTGGCGTCACTGCCGCTCTTCGTCCGCTATTGCCAGCAGATCGAGAAGAGCGCCTACCTGATCGGCGGAGAATTCGGCATCGAGGCGTCGATGCTCGCGGCGATCGGCGTCCCCGTCCGCGACATCGCCAGCAACGATGTCCCCGAGGATTCCCTGAATACCGACGCGGGCGGCGACTTCATCGACCCGGATCAGGTCGAGGCGGCGTAGGCCCGGCGCGGCAGGCTCGCCCCGTCCCACCTTCCCCCGTCAACCGCGATTCGTCTCAGGGATTCACTGAGGCGCCTGCACGCAGCCAGCGCTCCCTCCGAAGCGCGGGCCGGGCGCTGAGGCAGCCTTATGCCTGCAGGTCGATCGACAGGCGCTCGAGGGCGGCGTCGACCTTCTCAGGCGTCTCGTAAGTGCCCGCTGCGATCTCGGCGCGAACCCGCGCCACCAGATCCTCGCGAACCTCGGGAAGCTGCTTCAACCGGGCCAGAAGCCGGGCTCGGTCGGAGAGTTCCACCGCGTCGTCGATGCTGCGACGAGGCGCCTCGACTTCCGCGGCCCCACGCGCGTGCGTCGCGGGTATCGAGGCGTACGAGCTTCCATTGATGGGAGCGATGTCAGCCATGGGTGGGCAAACACTCCTCTGTCCTAGTGCCAGGTGCATCCCCAGTCTGCTCGCAACCGCTACGAACTGTTCCTGAGGGAACGGGATCCGCCACCCCGCCTGCTGCGGAGAATGGTCGGATCGATCGGGGGTGGCTTTTCTTCTGGTAGAATTATCGTGCTGTGCTGACTTTCGCCTTGAGCCTTTCTTCGATCTTCGCAGGTTCTCTCAAGTCGTAACTTTTTCTTGAGAATGAAGTTATCGGACAACTCACCTGCCCGGCCGACCCGACCCCTCCCCGGCTCCCACCCGCATCAGATAAGGCCCGGACGCATGCCCCTCTTCCGCCGTGGACTTCCGCTGCTCAGCCTCGCTCTGGCGCTGGCGGCACCCCTGATCGCCGGCTGCCAGCCCGCGGAGCAGCCCGCCTACGACCCCGGCGAGGTGCGGGCGGTGCTGAGCGATCGCAGCCCCGGCGGCGGACCCCAAGCCGCCGCCGCCGGTCGCCGCGCCTCCTGGTCCATCGCGCTGGCCACCTTCACTGTGGGCGACCACCGCGCCAGCGCTGAGGCGACGCGGGAGATCCTGGCGCAGGAGCACGGCCTGACCGGCACCTACATCGCCTCCCACGCCGATCGCTCGATCCTCTACTACGGCGAGTACCGCTCCCCCGACG
>CAZZPX010000454.1:2461-3469 GCA_964655955.1 uncultured Phycisphaerales bacterium
GAAGTATGGGCGGAATCGGTAGAGAGATCTAGTATCGCCTCCCACGCCGCCCGCTAGATCCGCTATTATGGCGAGTACAGCTAACCCGAGGACACGCGCGTGGTTGGCGACGTGAAGAAGGTCAAGAGCCTGGTCATCGACGACCTCCAGCCCTTCATCAGCGCCTTCCTCGTCCCGCCGGACACGCTCGAATCCGGCTCCGACTCGCCCTGGAGTCTTGCCTCGGTGCGGCGGCAGTACGGGCCGGAAGTCCGGCTGTACACCCTCGAGGTCGGGGTCTATGAAGATCCGGATCGCGAGGTCGCCCTGCGGGCGGCGGAAGAGGCTGTCGAGGTTTACCGCCGGCAGAACGAGCCCGCGTACTTCTACCACGGCCCGCACCGCAGCAGCGTGACGATCGGCGTGCTGACCGAGGCGCAGGTGGATCTCGAAGCGCCGGGCTTCGGCCCCAGCGTCCGGGAACTGCGCCTTCGCCATCCACATCGCGCGGTGAACGGCCTGGAGGTGCGCGTGATCGAGGCGGGGCGGGATCGCGGCATCGCCCCGAGCAAATTGATGCTCATTCCCTGAGGCCGGCGGGCGGAACGGGCGAAATTCCCTTGAAAAGGCTTGCAATGCAAGCCATTACCGCATTTCCCGCTTGCGTCGCGGCGGAATCGCGGTAGTCTGGTATCGGTGAGTCAGCCCACGCACAGGGACCGGACTTTCACCAGACAATTTGGATAGTCGGACGAAGCTGTTGTCGTACGTGCGGACAGCTCGGCTGTCGGTGCAGCGCTGTTGCGAGCGTGGGCGCCGTCTGTCGTGTTGTCGCCTCACACGCACAACCGCCACGTGATTCGTCCATCGTCGTCGAGCGGCGATTCGCAATGGGGCGTCGGAGTCGGTGCGCCAACGCGCTGGCTCCTTAATGGGTAAGAGGGAACTGCCCCGCTCCGGCAGAGCACGGCGAGCGCTCGACGACACAGGACCGTTTGGCATATGTGTTTCCGCCAAGCGGTCCTTCTT
>CAZZPX010000455.1:0-3463 GCA_964655955.1 uncultured Phycisphaerales bacterium
TGGAGCGTGGCGGCGTCGCCGATGTGCGCCGCGACGGAAGCGACGGCGGAAGCGCCGTCGAGTACAGCGGGCGTGCCAGCGCTGCCCGCCTGCGCGGCACGCTCAGCGGCAAAGAGCCTGCGAAGAAGACGCACGGATGATGCGGCAAAGCTAGTCACTGAACACACCTGCCATTTGCTCGACCTGGGCAGACTCGAACTGACGGTACTCCACCCACTGGATCGCACCCGTTGGGCAGCGATACGTCGCACGCGGCTCCGCTGGCCCGCCGCGCGTGTAGTCCACGTCCGGGAGATTGTTCGCCATCTCGATGAGCCCGCCGCACGCGTCCTGGGCGCAGCGGCCGCAGGCGTCACAGGCGACGGCGCACACCGCCCGCGCCTCGTCGCCGGCGAGCGGGGCCTTGCACTGCACGATGAGCTTGTGCGAGACGGGCATGCAACTGAACAGATCGCGCGGGCACGCCTCGATGCAGTCGCCGCACGCCGTGCACCTGTCCGGCTCGACCTGAGGCAGGCCTCGCGCATTCATGTGTATGGCGTCGAAGGTGCAGGCGCGCTCGCAGTCGGCGAGGCCCAGGCACCCCCAGGCGCACCCCTTGCCCCCGCCGCCCACGAGATGGGCGGCCCGACAGCTTTCGTAGCCTTCATATTGCGCAATCTGACTGGCGAGCCCCCGCCCGCCGGCGCAGTGCAGACGCGCCACACGCTTCTCTTCCTTGCCCGCATCCACACCCAGGTACGCCGCGATCATCTCGATGCCTTGCTGGCTCGAGACGGTGCACTTGCTGGGTGCGCAGCGGCCGGCGATGACAGTCTCGGCGAAGGCCCGGCACCCCGCCTCGCCGCACGCCCCGCAGTTCGAGCCCGGCAAGAGCCCTTCGATCACGTCGATGCGCGGATCCTCCTCGACGCGCAGGAAGCGATTGGCCACGGCAAGCCCAATGCCGAAGAAGGCGCCGAGACCCGACAAGATGGCGATCGCGATGAGGAGGGTGGTGAACATCTCAGGTGGTCGGAAGGTCAGGGAGTGAATGACGAATGTCTAATGACGAAGGTAAAGTCCCGCCACGGTCAGATCGCCGACATTCGCGCTGCTCTTGCTTCGTCATTTCCTAATTGAACGGTTTCGCTCGCTTCTTCAGCTCTTCCAGGTTCGACTCGTCGGGGTTCAGCGGTTGCCCCGGATGAATGCACCTGCTCGGGCACTTCTCGGCGGCGCGAACGATCTGCTCGTAGGTGCCCGCGCGCGGGTCGCCGATCTTTACCTGCTTGCTGGCGTTGTAAACGAAGACCTGCGGGTTGATCTGCACGCAGTCGTTGCAACTCGTGCAGAGGATGCTGCTGACCCACGGCTCCTGCGCCTCGTCATCTTCCTCCAGTTCGGCCTCTGGCGTTGCGGCGCGCGCCGGCGCCCCTTCCTCCTGCCGGGGCTCTGCGACTGCGGCGGCCGAGGCAGCGGGATGCGGCGGAGCCTTCCTCCCCGCGGCGCTTGCCAGGGTCGAGACGTCGGTATTCAGCAGCGACTCGGCGAGGCGCTGAACCACGTCGTCCGCCGCCGTTGTGCGAACTTCCTCGACCTGCGCCTCGAATTCAGCCCGCAGCTTTGCGCGCTCCTGCTCGAATTCCGCCTGCAGACGCCGCCGCTCCGCTTCCAGAGCGCGATCGATGTACTCACTGCGCACGCCGGCAAGCTCCTGCAGCAGATGCCAGTAGCTGAGCCGGTCGCGACAGGCGAAGGCGAGACGACGGGTGATCACCAGCTTGCGCAACGCGCCCTTCGCATCCACGGCCCAGATGTACGGGGCCTTGTAGTACGCTTCCTTCTCGCCCAGGCCGAGGAACTCGCTCACGGGCAGGAGTTCATCGCTCTCGCAACCGGCCGGCACAAGCGCGAAGTGCGCCCGGTAGCGCTCTTCGGCCAGGGCGAAGTCGGCGAAGGTGAAGGCGAGCGACACCGACTTCTCCTCGCCGCTCTCGCTCAGGCAGGGGAGGTTGTAGACGGGCCAGTCCCGCTCGGATTGGGGGTTGGCGTCGAAGTCAAAGCGGCGGGCCCAACTGTCGCCCGCTTCCGGCTCGTAGTGAAAGAACGGATGGGCCCGGCCCTCGAGCGCCGCCCCGCCGTACAGCCAGGAACCGAGGCGCGGCAGTTTCCCTTCCTCACTCATGCCGCAGGCGACCACATGCAGCGCCGTGCGCGTCCCCGCCAGGGCTCGCTCGAAGCCGGCGGCAAGATGCTCCGGCCGCGTCGCCGAAGTCTGATTCACCGCGGCCTCGCGATGGCTCACGCCGAGGTAACCCACTTCGAGGCGGTAGCCGAGCAGCGGGTCCGCCTCCGCCGGCATGCCCACGTTCGCCGCGGCCTGCACGGGCACCATGACGCTCACCGGCCGGCCCGACAGGAGCAGGCGCGACAGGCACAGCATTCCCGAGCCCGCGAGGTGATCCGCCGACTCCAGCGCCAGCACCGGCGGCACGCTGAGCAGCTCCTCGTGGCTGAACGCCTCCCAGTCGAACGACTCCAGCAGCACGTCGTGGCGCGGAGATTCATAGCTGTCCGACAGTTCGAGTTCGGCCACGCGCATCGCGCCGAACAGCTCCGCGTACTCGTGCGCCAGGCGATCGAAGAGGCTCGCCGTGGCCGAGCAGATCTCTTCCTCTCCGGTCATCTGCCAGTCCACCAGCGGGATCAGCGCCTCGCGCGGAACCTGGCCGCGGAGCACGACGTGCGCGAAGATCGGCTCGGGCTTGCCGAGGAACTTCTCGAAGATGCCGAGCACGCGCTCGATGCGATGCTTGCGCTCCTCCGCCATGGGTTTGGCGCCGCGCTGCGGGCCGATGATACGCGTCAGCGCCTCGGGGTCGACGTGCTTGGAGCCGACCGTGCCGATCATGCCGAGAAACTGCGTAGTCTGGCGGCCCTGGGGATCCTTGCCGAGCGCGATGATGAGTTGATCCTGCAGCTTGGTGCGAAGCTGATCGACCTTGGCCTTGAGGCCGCGTCGGCGGGCCCGGCCGCGCAGACGCGCTACGTGCAAAAACATCTGCAGTGCCGCGTAGGGCCCGAGCGCGAGCAGCCAGCCGCCCTCCGGCAGCGCTTCGAGCAGCCGCTCGCCGTCGAGGCGAAGGCGCTCGCCGCTGTCGCTGCTGAGCTTCAGATCGCGGGCCGTCTGCTCGACGGCGCGGCGGATCGGATCCACCGCCTCGACGGGCGCGGTGGATCCTTCGACGGACCGGCGCACGTGATACTCGACGCGCGCCAGGTTGTCGCGCAGAATCCGCAGATCCTCGCCGTCCGCAGCGATCTCGTGCAACACCCGCCGCAGCAGATCCGGCAGCGGCTCGAAGAGCGCATCGGTTTCCTTCTTGAGCCCCGGGAAGAGGAAGAGCGGGTAATCGTGGCGAATCGCTTCGGGATTGCGGAAGGGGCAGAGCAGGGGTGGCAAGAACTCATCGGCGATGGG
>CAZZPX010000456.1:0-3443 GCA_964655955.1 uncultured Phycisphaerales bacterium
CCACGCCGAGGTCACCGCGGGCGGGGTGCCGCTGAGCGAACTCGACCTCGCGACGCTCGAATCGCGCTGTTGCCCCGGGTTGCACCTCTGCGGCGAGATCTGCGATGTCGACGGTCGCATCGGCGGCTTCAACTTCCAATGGGCCTGGGCGAGCGGCCGGGACGCGGGCGAAGCGTGCGCTCGCCTGCTCCGCGGACCCGGATAAGGCGTTTCTGCTAGATTGCGGCGTTCACCCTTTCCAACCCGGGAGCCCGCCATGAACGACCCGCGCCACGACCGACTCGCCCAGCTTCTCATCAGCCATTCCACCAGAATCCAGCCCGGAGAACACCTGCTCATCGAGCTCTTCGACGCTCCGCCGGAGATCGGCGTGGCGCTGGTCAAGGCCTGCCGCGCCGCCGGCGGGCATCCGCACATCACCGTGCGGCAGAATCGCCTCATGCGGGCGCTCGTCAAGGATGCCAGCCAGGAGCAGATGAACGCCTGGGGCGACTATGACACGCAGCGCATGAAGCGGATGCAGGCGTACATCGGCATTCGCGGGGCGGACAACGTCAACGAGATGTCGGGCATCCCTGAGGAACAGATGCAGCAGTTCGCCCGCCTCTACCAGAAGCCGGTCCACTTCGAACAGCGCGTCAACCACACCAAGTGGTGCGTCCTGCGCTGGCCCACGCCCAGCATGGCGCAGCTCGCGCAGCAGAACACCGAGACCTTCGAGAACTTCTACTTCGACGTCTGTACGCTCGATTACGCGAAGATGACCGACGCCGCCGCCAAACTGGCCAAGCGGATGATGGCGACGGACAAGGTGCACATCCAGGGCCCGGGCGAGACGGACCTGCGCTTCAGCATCAAGAGCATCCCCGCCATCGCCTGCACCGGCAGTCACAACATTCCTGACGGCGAGTGCTTCACCGCACCCGTGCGCGAGAGCGTGAACGGTGTCATGCACTACAACACGCCCACGCTCTACAACGGCATCTCCTTTGCCAACGTGCGCCTCGAGTTCAAGGCTGGCAAGATCGTCAGCGCCACGGCGGATCAGAACGCCGACAAGCTCGACCCGATCTTCGACACCGATGCGGGCGCGCGTTATGTGGGCGAGTTCGCCATCGGCTTCAATCCCTACATTCTCGAGCCGATGAAGGACATCCTCTTCGACGAGAAGATCGCAGGCTCGCTGCACTTCACGCCCGGTCGCTGCTACGAGGACGCGTCCAACGGCAACGAGTCGGAAATCCACTGGGACATGGTGCTGATCCAGCGTCCCGAATACGGCGGCGGGACGATCAGTTTCGACGGTGAGGTGGTGCGCAAGGACGGGATCTTCGTCGTCGACGATCTCAAGGCGCTGAACCCGGAGAACCTGAAGCGATAAGCCGCTCGCGGCTTCGCGGTGATTCGCTGCAAGCGGGGCGCAAGGCGGCTCGCTGCGACGTTCGACACGCGGCAAAGCCGCGGCGCTGCGTACCGGTGCGCTGCCGCGATGAGCGGGCGGTGCGCTCGGCGCGCCGATCAGCCCGCGGCGTCTCCCTCCGACGCTGCATCGCCGACGGGTTCTCGAATCGGTACGTTCTTGATGACGATCTCGCCGTCCCAGATGCTGTCGATGTCAACCTCTTCTTCCGCGTGCTTGATATTCGTGCGCAGGATGATGTCAACGATTGCCGCCTCGGGAAAGATCTCTGCAAGCGGACGATCGAAGCGGCCGAGCGTGAACCCGCCGGGCGGGGCGGCGAGCTTGCCGACGATTTGCTCACGCTCTCCCTCCCGCGCGACCACATCAAAGCTCACGCCCAACGGATATTCCTCGATCCACACCGCACCCGTCTCCAGGACTACGACGTAGTTCGAGCCTCCCGCATTCATTTCGAACTGACCTGTCTGCGTGCGCACATGCGCGAGGGGGGGCGGCCCGGCTTGTGCCGCGGACACGCGCTGCACGACGGTCTCATCGGAGGGAACGACCTCGAACGTCGCGGTCAGTGTCATGGGCCAGGGGCCGAACCAGCGCTCGCGGCTCTCTTCCTCGAAGCTCATGCGCCCTTCGTCCGCCTCATATTCGCCTGCGTAGCAGTGCACGTCGATCTCGAGCGTGTGCGCGCCTGCCTCGCCGTCGAACTCGATCGCCCAGTCTCCATACGCCTCGACCGAATCGCCCCGCATGTGATGCGTCATCTCTCCGGCCTTGTCGAGCGGGACGACTTCTCCGTCGATTCGGTAACCGAGGCATTCATTGTGCCGCATCCACCGTCGCATGTGATTGGGCAGGAACACGCCGACCCGCTCGGTCCCGAAAGTGATTCGCACGGGAACGCGCGCTCCCTGCCGAACCTTCGACCGCGTCGTGAGGCTGCCGCTCCGTGTGGTCGTCGCCGCCCGCAGGTAGGCATCGCGCTGATCGGCGGTGACGAGGCCCTGCGAAATGCCCTTCTCGACAATCACGCCCCAGAGGCTGGGCCAGGTCACGCGCTCGTCCTGCTGCATCACCAGCGCTGTGTCCGCGAGACGGCGCACCTGCCGGCGCGACAGTTCGCCGCGCGCGAAACGATCAATCAGCTCCATGAGCGCGGCTTCGGCGACAGCCGGGCTGCTCGTGCGCTTCGCGTCGGCGTGCAGCCAAAGTACTGGTTTGATCGTGTTGCAGTTGTAACCGGTCGCGCGTTGCCAGCCGACAAGTCCGCCGCCGCAGACGCCGAGCAGCAGCAACCCGCAGCCGAGCACAAGCGCCCAGCGGCGCCTGCGGCGCGTGCCGTGCCTCAGCGCCCGGCGCTTCGTCAGATCGCGCCCGCACTCGGGGCAGGTGCGCAGGTCGTCGTGCCCGCTCAGGTCATAGCGGCAGCGGCGGCAGTGGGGGTGGTCGTCGAGGCGCCGCCCGCGCCAGCAGAACACGAGCAGCGTGATGCCGAGCATCAAGCAGGAGCTGCCGATTCCCAGGATAAGCAGCGTCATGCGCACCTTCCCACGGCGAGCCCCGTGGCCTCTGAGGCGACCCGCCGCACGACCACCCATTATGGCGAGGCAATCAAGCCGGTGCTTGTTGACTGCCTGAAAAGAAAACCGCCCCCCGGTTGCGGGGGGCGGTTCGACATCGGGATGCGATTGGGTTGTCGCTGTCGCGGGTTCAGCGGCGGCGACGGATGGCCAGGCCGCCGAGGCCGAGCAGGGCAAGGGAGCCGGGCGCGGGCACGCCGGTGATCATCACATCGTCGATGTACCAGCCGGCACGCTCGACGACGGTGCTGGCATGCAACTCGAAGACGAGTTCGACGCTGGACATGCCGTCATAGGCGGACAGGTCGATGGTGATGATTTCCCAATCCGTGGGCGCACTGCTGGTGTCACGCTCGTAGATCAGGTCGCCGTTGGCGTAGAGCATGGCGGTATCGAAGCTGTAGAAGACCTCGCACCAGTTGGCGAAGCTGAGTTCAACATCCACA
>CAZZPX010000457.1:0-3428 GCA_964655955.1 uncultured Phycisphaerales bacterium
CCAAGCCGTAGATGGCCGCGACATACAAGGCGTCGTTGGTGCCATCGACGTGTTTGCCGCCGGTAACGTACGCCGTGCCGAAGTTGTCGATGGCGATCGCGCGGGCCTCGTCATTGTCGCTTGTTCCGGTTGTATAGACCCAATCCAAAGTGAAAGGATCGGTGGCGCCGAGGATGTACTTGGCGACGAAGATGTCCTTGCTGCCATTGATCGAGGAGCGGTTCTCGGTTCCCGATGTCGGGTCGAAATCGACCGTGCCGGAGAAGTAGCCCGTGATGTAGATCTCAGGGGAGGGCTCGTCGAGTGTCGAGTCCTCGTAGAGGTTGATTGCGACGCCGAGAATCTCATCGTCGTCGGAGCCGCCGATGCGCAGGATCTCAGCGGGCGCTCCTGTCTCTGCATTCAGGAGGGCAACGAAACCGTCGAAGCCGCCAAGCGACTCAGGTGCTTCCAGATCCAACTCGCCCCCGTAGATCGTTAGATCGTCCGCCGCGGTGCCGTCGCTCTGGTAGGAGCCGGCGATGACCAGCACGCCGGCCCCATCTTGCGGACTTACAGGCCGTGTCCCATCCTCGTCAACCATCGGCAGCATCTGTAGGTAGTTTGCTGTGACAAAAGATACCTCGGGCCCGGCGATTGCCATGTCGTGGATTCGAATGGTGCCAGGACACGTGAGCCAAGTCGCCCAGTCATCCCAGAGAGTGACGAAGGCATCGACAGAACCGGACTCCGAGGTGAGTCCGACCGGTCCGTCGTCCTCCGCCACCTCTCCCTTGAATGTACCGGCAACGAAGGGGTTAAGGTCTGGGAAGGCGGGCGGAGCACCCACCGCCGTGGCGGTGACTGAGACGAAGTCTGACTGGTTCACGGGAAAGAAGCCGCGCCAGTAGTCGCCGGCATCGGTCCTCACCAACGCGAACCCGGCCGAACCCGATTGGTCTAGATACCCTGGTCTATCGATGACGAGACCACTGGCGTTGTAGAGGTCGTACCCGAAGCGGCCACCAACAACCACGGTGCCCTCCAGGCCCACCGAAATGTCGAGAACCTGATCGATCGCGGCGGGCATACCACCATAGGTGCCCACGTGCTTGAATTCCAGGTCGCTGAGATACGTCTGCCCTCGAGCGGGAACGATCAGCAGGAGCGCAAGCCCGGCAGAGGCAAAGTACTTACGAGTGAGTGAGTGAGTGAGTGAGTGAGTGAGTGAGTGAGTGAATTGTGCATGTGCGCAACCTCCGCCGAGACCACGATTGGTCCCCAGGCAATACGGGCCTCGCCCCCGGGAACGGGCCAGCCAGCAGATCGACAGATCACGGTCACGCGACCGCGATCAACCCGAAGCTGGGCTGGAGCACCAGCCCCAGGCCCGGACACAAGAGATCAGGAGATCGAAAAAGCCTGATTACAGGACCAGCCTACTCCCAGGGCAGGGATAGTCAATCAAAAAGAGCTCGACTCATCGGATTTTCCGGTCGCTGTGGACGCTACCGCGCCAGAACTCAGTTCCCCACCTGGTTGCGCTCGGCTGCGGCCTGTTCGCCGCGCAGCTTCATGGCGTATTCCTCGCCGAAGCGGCGCCACTCGGGATCCTGGGCTCGCACGGCGATGCGCTCCAGGGCCGGCAGCGTCGTCGCATCCGTCTCCTCCATGCGGATCTGCAGCCAGACCTTGAGCTGAATCGCGGGCATGTAGTCCGGCCTCAGCTCCAGGGCGTCGATCACGAACTCCAGCGCCTCGCGATGCTGATGCGCCTCGGCGAAGACCAGGGCGAGATTGACGTACGGCCGGGGATCCTGCGGCATGTTGCGGTGGGCCTGCTCCAGTGCGTCGGCGGCGCGTTTGCGATCGCCGAGATGCAGGAAGAGCACGCCGAGGTTGTTGTAGGCGGGCCCGCAGAAGGGATCGGCCTCGATGGCGCGTTCGAGCAGGCGCATCGCCTCGCGCGGATCCTCGGGATACGCCTTGGAGGCTTCTTCGTGCAGCTCGAGGGCAAGCTGCGGATCGGGCGTGCCGATCGGGCGGCCGGTCGTGCAGCCGACCAGGGGCAGAAGCACGAGAAGCGACAAGCAGAGCGCGGAGCGCCGCAGCAACGTTGGCATATGGATCAACCTCCCGACCCCGTCGGCCGCGATTCTTCCTGGATGTACAGACACTCGAGGACCAGGGAGGCCTCGAACGTTTCGCGCTGTCGGCGCAGCGTGATTTCCGCGATGGTCCACACGGGTGATTCATGGGACCAGGCCTGGACGAACCTGGCGATGTCGTTCACCGACAGGCCGGTCAGCCCGACCCGGTACTGCTCGCGCTTGAAGTTGGTGCCGGGCACCTGGCGCGAGGGATAGGGCGTGGTGGTGCGAATGGCGTCGCCGGAGAGCCCCGCCGCCTGCAGCACCTGCTGAAGCTGGGCGGTAATGGCGGCGCGATCGGGCGGCTTGGGCAGCACGGCGCCTTCGACGCCGCTCTGCGACACGTAGGTGCGGGCGTTGGAAGCCGTCGAGTAGTACGCCCCGCGCGCCGAGAGATAGCGCTCGCGGGCGGCGCTGAGGTGCTGATGCGCCAGGACCAGCACCACCACGCCGACCATGAAGGCGACGCCGACGATCAGGATTCTTTGGCGCGTCTTCTTCTGCATCATCGACCTCGGCTGGTGCGGGATTGGGCGCGGCTGCCGGTCACGTTGAACTTATAGCGATCCCCCCGCTGCTGCGTCGAGCTGGGTCGAAACGCGTCCCATTCGTCAGCGGGAAGCGCTTCCTGGAGCGTGCTTGCCAGCGTGTCAGCGGCGGTGAGTTCGCCCGCCGTGCCGCTCAACGTCATGGCGCGATCGCCGAGCGTGAGCTGATCCAGTTCGAGCGCTTCGAGCGCGGGCCAGTTATGCAATATGGCGATGAACTCCTCGGCGACGGGCTTGGCGCGATGCTCCTCCGCTTCGCCTCCCTGCAGACGCGCGCGCCGGGAAACGAGATTCTCCAGCACCTGCTCGGGGCGAACGTTGCCTTGCCGCTCCGCCGGGAGCACGCTGCGCGCCAGGTCCGTGGAGGCGGCGCGGGCTTCGTCGGCCTTGCGGGCGTACTCGCCGGCAAGATTCCACCACCCGTAGGCGGTGAGCAGGCACCCGACGATCCAGGCGGCGGCGAGCAAACCCCAGTTGATGGTGCGACGATGCTGAGCCCGCGAATGTTCGAAGAGCCCGCTGCGGAATTCCAGCTTCTCCACGACGCGTGCGCCCGGCGTGCCGTTCAACTGTTCGGCGATGGAGGGAAGCACGCCCTCGGGCCGCACGCTGACGACATCGCCCCCCGCCGCTTCCGTCAGCGTGATCCAGTCGTCGAGCACCTCACGTTCCAGCGCGCAGCCGACGACGACGCGGCCCGCAGCCGCGAAGCGCGTTTCCGTCTCCTCGACAGGGACGGGCAGGACGGCCT
>CAZZPX010000458.1:0-3422 GCA_964655955.1 uncultured Phycisphaerales bacterium
CAGCGTGCCTTCCTGCAGATACATCTCCAGCAGCGAGGTGATCTCCAGCTCACCACGCGCCGACGGCACCACCTCGCGCGCGCGCGCCGGCGCCGTACCGTCCAGGCAATACAAGCCGGTCACCGCATAGTTGGACGGCGGCACCTTCGGCTTCTCGACGATCGCGCGCACCTTCCCGCTCTCGTCGAAGTCCGCCACACCGTAGCGCTGCGGATCCGCCACCCGGTAGCCGAACACCGTGCCGCCCGCCGGCCTCTCGCCGGCACGCGCGAGCATCGTCGGCAGGCCATGGCCGAAGAAGATGTTGTCGCCCAGCACCATCACCGACGGCGCCCCGGCCAGAAAATCCTCGGCCAGCAGATACGCCTGCGCCAGCCCGTCCGGGCTCGGCTGCTCGATCCAGGTAAACGACAGCCCCCACTGCGAGCCATCCCCCAGCAGGCGCTTGAACTGCGCCTGGTCTTCCGGCGTGGTGATGATCGCGATCTCGCGAATCTTCGCCAGCATCAGCACCGACAGCGGGTAATAGATCATCGGCTTGTCGTAGATCGGCAAGAGCTGCTTCGACACGCCCATGGTGATCGGATAAAGCCGGGTGCCCGAGCCACCAGCCAGGATGATGCCTTTACGATTCGTCATTCACATTTCCCGAGCAAACAAAACAATCCCCCAGAACGCCCACGGGCGCTCCGGTTTCTGTAGGAGCGACGCAAGTCGCGATCGGACGAGCAGTTCACGCCACCCCGAGCCGCTCGCCCACCCCGTCACGCTCCAGCAGCGGACGCCACCACGCCTCATTCTCCAGATACCACCTCACCGTCCGCCGTAGCCCCTCTTCCACCGTCACCGAAGGGCGCCAGCCCAGCTCGGTGCGGATGCGCGTGGGATCGATCGCATAGCGCCGGTCGTGCCCGGGGCGGTCGGTCACGAAGCGGATCTGCTCCGCGTACGGTCGCGCCGCCGGGCGCAGCTCGTCCAGCGTCGCGCAGATCGTGCGCACCAGGTCGATGTTCCTGGCCTCGTTCTCGCCGCCGATGTTGTAGCTCCGGCCAACGGCACCCTTCTCCAGCACCAGCAGCAACGCGTCGGCGTGATCTTCCACGTAGAGCCAGTCGCGCACGTTGCCGCCATCGCCATACACCGGAATCGGCTGCCCCGAGATCGCCTTCAGGATCACCACCGGCACCAGCTTCTCGGGAAACTGATACGGCCCGTAGTTGTTCGAGCAGTTGGTGAGCACCGTCGGCAGCCCGTAGGTCTCGCGCCAAGCACGCACCAGATGGTCGCTCGCCGCCTTTGAGGCGGAATACGGGCTGCGTGGATCGTAGGGCGTGTCCTCGGAGAACTTGCCCGTCTCGCCCAGGCTGCCGAACACCTCGTCCGTCGAGATATGGTGGAAGCGGAAGCTCTCCGGCCGGCCCGCGGCGGTCCAATACGCGCGCGCCGCTTCGAGCATGTGATAGGTGCCATTCACATTGGTCTCGATGAAGGCCCCCGGGCCATCGATCGAGCGGTCCACATGGCTCTCGGCCGCCAGATGCATCACCGCATCCGGCTTGTGCTGCGCAAACACCCGGTCGAGCGCCGCGCGGTCGCGGATATCCACATGCTCGAAGGCGTAGCGCCCGCTGTCGGCCACCGGCGCCACGTTCGCCAGGCAGGCCGCATAGGTCAGCGCATCCACATTCACCACCTCGTGGCCGCGGCTCACCGCCAGCCGCAGCACCGCAGAACCGATGAACCCGGCGCCGCCGGTCACAAGAATCTTCATTTACTGGGGCTCCCACTCGAAAGGACTGTCGAACTCTGCAAACGGCGGAGCCGCCTCGTCCTTGGGCGACAACAAGGGCGGCTGCACCAGCCCCCAGTCGATACCCAGCTCGGGGCTGTCCCAGCGCACCGCGCCATCGCACTCGGGCGCGTAGTGGTCGGTGCACTTGTAGATGATCTCGGTGTCAGGCTCGAGGGTCACGAAGCCGTGCAGGAAGCCGGCCGGAATCCACAGCTGGCGGCCGTTCTCGTGCGACAGCTCCACCCCCAGCCACTGCCCCCAGGTCGGGCTGCCGCGGCGCACATCCACCGCCACGTCGTACAAGCGGCCGCGCCCGCAGCGCACCAACTTGCCCTGCGCATGCGGCGGACGCTGGTAATGCAGCCCGCGCAGCGTACCCACCTCGCGTGACATCGAATGGTTGTCCTGCACGAACTCGGGGAGTTCCACCCCCGCCGCGCGCAGCGTGCGCCGGTTCCAGCTCTCGGAAAAGAAACCTCGCGCGTCCTGAAAGCGCCTCGGCTCCAGGATCAGCACGCCCGGCAACTTCGTCTGTTCGATCTTCATTGCTTGTCCATCAGTGCGAAATAGGCCCGGCCGATCTCGGCCCAGGTATAGCGTCGGCGTGCGATCTCGCCCATGCGCTCGCCCACCGCTACCGCAGTGTCGTCGTCCAGGCCCCCAACCACCGCCTGCAATTCGGCCACCGTCTCGAAGTACAAGGCTCCGTGCTCGGTGCTGTAGCGGTTGAAGGCGCAGCCGTGCGCCACCACGGGTACCCCGAACTGCATCATCTCGACCAGCGACGGGTTCGTACCCCCGGCAGAGTGCCCATGTACATACAGCCACGCCCCGTCTCGCACCCTGCGCAGACGCGCGGGCTCGTACACCGGGTCGAGCAGGTACAGGTTCGGCTTATCGCCATAGCGCGCCCGCAGCGTGCGGCCGTATTCGCTCTTGTCCCAGTTGCCCACGAACACCAGGGCCCGGTCGGGCATCGCTGCAAACGCCTCCAGGATCATCGCCACGTTGTTCTCGGGCTCGATCCGGCACAGCGCCAGCGCATACAGCTCGGGCAAGCCGCGCACCGCTTCGTCCGCAGGCGCGGTGGCCAGCGCATGGTCCCCGCCGTAGGCGATCACCTCGCACCGGGCGCCGTAGCTCGCCTGTACGTGCTCGGCAATCGCCTGGTTGTCGGCCACCACCGCGTGCGACCAGCGCACCGCCAGGCGCTCCGACAGCCGCAGCACCCACTTGGCCAGCCCCGACCACTTGTCGCGCTTCCACTCGATGCCGTCGATGTTGGTCACGATCCGCGCACGCGACACCAGCCGCAGCAGCGGCAGCGCCAGCGCACCCGACACCCCAAGCAGCAGGATCACGTCCGTGCCACGCCATACCGCGTGACACAGGGACCAGATGTCGTAGGGAATGCTCTGCACCCCATTGGCCTTCAAGGGCACGTAGCGTAGTTCCGCGTTCAGGAAGCGCGCCGGCCGGTCGGGATAAGCCGCCGCCTCGCAATACACCGCCAACACCTCTGCACGGCCCTGCGCAGCGTGGTAGCGCACCAAGTTCTCGGCCAGCGTCTCGAAGCCGCCATAGGTCCCCGGCACCCCTACGGTGCCAACAATTGCGATTCTATTGACTA
>CAZZPX010000459.1:0-3407 GCA_964655955.1 uncultured Phycisphaerales bacterium
CACGCGCAGCCGACGACAGGTAGATCACCTCGTCCTCGGTTTCCAGTTCCACGAGGAACACGATCCGCGCCGTCTTGGCGCGAATGTGCGTCAGCTGATTTCCGGTGAGCGCGTCAATCACGGCGTTCCTCGAAGTCGATCTCGATTCCCGGCGAGAACCCGGGCACGTACACCACCCGCAGCGGCGCGCTGCGAATCCATTTGCTTGTCGGGGTGTCGAAGTTCAGTTGATTGCCGTTGGCAACCGAGGTCAGCAGCGTGCCGACCAGGTGCAAGGCGGTCGTGCCTGAGAGCGTCGCGTCAAGCCGCGTCTGATAAAAGCAGCCGCCTAGGTTGAACATATCCCCGGCACGGATCGTGTGGCCGTTCGTGCCGCTGACGTTGATCTGTCGAACCCCAGCGGCATGCGAGCCCACCACCGTCACGGTTCCGGTCACGGTGCCCAGCTTCCTGCGGCCCATGTGCCCGAACGTCATGCGGTCGCCGTGCCCCCAGCCGTGGACCAGCGCCTCGACTGCGGCTCGGTCGTCGGGCGTTGCCGGAACCAGCGTCATGGACCCGCGCCAGTACCATCCGATGGTCGGGCGGTCCTGACCGTCACCCGTGACCGGCGAGCGCGACGAGAAGCCGAAGGACACGCGCTCGATAGAGAACATCGCCGGGCAATACAGCTTGCCCGACGGCCACGTGTAGTCAGCCACGAGCGAACGCCCCGTACCGCTTGCGGGAATCCAGCGCGAGGCCCAGCGACTGGCTTACGCCCTGCTGGACCGCCCTGCGGACCTCGGCCGCGTCGGTGCGGCTGTCGACATGCACGTTGACGGTGATGTTGTCGCCGCCCAGCGCGTGATTCGGCACGATGGCGCCCGAACTCGCAGGCGAGAACAGTTCCGGGCCGCGCTCGCCGACCAGGTACGCCTTGCCGGCAGATACCGGCCCGCCGCTGGCTCTGGCGCCGCCGAACAGTCCCGAGAAGAACCCGCCAATCACGCCACCAGACAGCCCGGCATCCTTGCCGCCGAATAGCCACTTCATGAGATCCGCAGCCGCCGCATCGGCGACCATGCGCTGAATCATCGACTTGAAGCCCTGGCCGATGCTGTCGAAGTTCCCCTGCATCATGTCGTACAGGCCATCGCCGAGATTGCGTTGCGCGTTCTCGTAGAACTGCTGCATAAACTGCTCGGACTCCGACAGCTCCTTGCCGATGTCGGCAATCGCCTGCTTGATCCGCTCGGCCTGCTCCGGCGAGAGAAACCCGGCCGACATCGCCGCGTCGACCCGCTCGATGTTGCGAATGAACTCGCGCATCGGGTCGATGTTGTCGAGCCACCCTTCGGCAAACTGCCTGAGCGCCGCGCTGCCGTCCTTGCCGAAGGTCTCCGTCGTCTTCGCAAGCTGGTTCATCGCAACGTCGTACTGCTCGACCGAGATCGCGCCGTCGAAGAACAGGCGATCAAGCCACTCGACCGTCGCGCCGTAGTCGCTGGCGCGCTTCTCCACGTCCTGATACAGCTTCACGGCCGCGATGAGCGCGCGCTGCTCGCCCGTCAACTCGGCCTGATCAACCGCGCGCTTCGTCGTCTTCGTCTGGCTCGTCGGCGGCTCAATCCCTACGTCCCGCCCCGGCAATCCCGAGTCGGCATTGCTCCACACGTCGAAATCCGACGCATTGCCGGCCGCGAATCGCGAACGTAGTGAATCCGTGAGCCATGTCGCGTTGTATTCCCACAAATCACGATATCGCGCGTTCGCCTCGGCAAGCGTCTTGTTGCGTTTCTCCAGCGCGTCGGACAATGCCTTGCGGTTCTTCTCGAACAGTAGCCCGGCAGGCCCGCCCATCTCGGCAATCGTGCCGACAACATCGAGGTCGGCGAACACCGTCTCGAACGACCCGGCGACGGCCCGCAGCGACTTCCCGAGGAACGTCACCGACTCCACGACAACACCGATCGCAAGCGCCGTGTTCTGCGCCCATGTCCTGATCGTGCCGTCGTTGACCAGAGCCCGAAACGCGCTGTGCGTGCCGACGATCTCCTTTGCTATCTTGACGAGCTCGTCTGTCAGGTCAACAAATGCAGGCAGCGCCTCGCCCACCACAGATCGCTTGACGCCGTTGAGCGCCGCTGCCATGCGCGTCAGGTTGTCGTTGAACTGCTCGGCCTGAGCGCCGGCTTCCGTGCTGACGACAAGCCCGAACTCGCGAGCCTCGTCCTTGGCTTCTTCCAGCCCCTCCTTGCCGCCCTTGATGAGCGGAATCAGCGTCTGGAACGACCGACCGAATATCTCCATGCCGGCGGCCATCAACTCTGTCGACGGGCCGAATTCCCTGTACCTGTCGGCGAAATCTGCGAAGACCTCCGATGACCGGCGAAGCGATCCATCGACGTTCCGGGCCTCGATGCCTAGCCGGCGGAATGCGTCGGCCTGCGGACCAGTGGCGTTTCGTACCGCATCGGCCTGCGCGCGCGACAGACGGCCCATTGAGGCTTGAAGGTTCTCGATCGAGACATCTGCAAGGTCGCCAGCATAGGCCAGCGCCGTGAATTCCTCGGTTGGCATCTGCGCGCGTTGCGCGGCCTTCGACAGGTCATCAAGCTCGCCCGTCATCGCGCGCATCGCCGCCAGCGGCGCAGCGACAGCGCCAGCCAGCAGCGTGAACGTGCCGGTCACGCGCAAGATGGTCTGCTGCGTGTTTCGGACGAACTGACGCGCCTGATACTCGCTCTTGTTCAGGCCGTCGACGTATTCCGCCGCGTCCAGACCGAGCGAGACGACCAGGCTACCGAGACTTGCTCTTGCCACTCACATTCCTTGGGTTAAAGCCGACCAGCTCACGCAGGTCCACCTCCTCGTCCTGCTCATGCTCGAAGAGAAAATCCCGCAGCTTCGGCGGCGAATCGAACCGACCCGATGACAGCGCCACGGTGTGCGCGATCTGCGCGAGGTAGAACTCCATGCGGCGCCACGGCAGCATGCGTTTTGCGGCGTACTGACTCCACGACCGAAACTCGGCCTCGGACATCGCGCCGACTTGCGAAAGAGTCATGCCGAGCGATAGCGCCAGGTCGTGCGCGAACTCCCGGCGCGGCGTCAGTTTCCCGGGTCAACCGATTCCTCGGCCGCAGCCAACACCTTGCGAAGCAGCGGCCACGGCTGGGCAGCAAGTAGGGTCACGTCGTCCTCGCTCTCGGCATCGAAGATGCGATTGCCATCGGCGTCGCACAGCACACGCGCGCAGCCCCGGGCAATGCGGTGCTTGTCCGCGCCCTCGGTATCGGCGGCCTGATCCTCGACCTCGGCCACCGTGACAGGGCGGACATGCACCGTTCCCCAGCCCGGCACTTCGACCGGAATCGGCTTGATGTCGGCCGTGGCCTGCATGGCCTTGATCAGCGCATCCCTCA
>CAZZPX010000460.1:0-3401 GCA_964655955.1 uncultured Phycisphaerales bacterium
TCGGCTGGCCGCGCGTGGCTGAGTTAGAGGTCGATCCTCCCATCAGAGAGCCGGGTGAGCGCGTGACGCTGACAGCGAGGCTCGGCGGTCATTGCCCGGACGCGCTGAACGCAGCTTTCTATGTTGACACGAGTTTCAACGGCGTGCTCGACAGTTCCGACACGGTTGTTGCCTGGGTGGACGCCGCCGACGGCGATTGTGCAGCGGAGGCGTATCCGCTGGTGCAGGCATTCTGGGCGGATCCCGACGGTGCGGCGCTGCTCTTTGCGCGCGTCAGCTATCTTGGCGACGATGGGACCGTGCGGTGGAGCGAGCCGGCATCAGCCACTCTTACCGTTGTGGCCGGGACGCCCGTCATGAATGACCTCACGGTCACACCGGATCCGGTCACTCCCGGCCAGATGGCCACGATCACAGCGACGCTCGGCGGGAGTTGCGGCTTCGTCGATGTGGTCGCTTTCTACCATGCCGCCGGCGAGGATGCTGCCTTCGCTGATTCGACGCTCTATAAATGGCAGCAGCAGACGGATGACGGCTGCACGGCGGTCAGCTATCCCACCATTGGCGCTGACTGGGACGGCGGCACCGGACAGATTACTTTCTTCGCGCGTGCCCGCTGGAGCGATGGCACGAACACGCACTGGACCGATCCAGTCGGCGTTACCGCCGACGTGATGACCATCAGCGAAGTCAACGTTACCGATCTGTTCGCTGATCCCATGGTAGTCCAGGAAGGCGAGCGAGTGGCGCTGCGCGCGTTCCTCGATGGCACTTGCACCGCGGTGGAAGCCGTGGCGTACTACCGGGCGGCGGGCCCCGGCGGTACGCTTGCCGATGCGACGCTTGTCAAGTGGCAGCTTGAGTCCGACGACGATTGCCTCTCCGACCTGCACCCGCTCGTGCAGGACGATTGGGACGGCGGCACGGGCGTCATCACCTTCCTGGCGCGAGCACGCTGGATCGATGGTGACGGCGAAGCACACTGGTCCGCTCCGGCCAGCGTCGAGGTGACTGTCACAGCCGGCGAGCCGGCCGTCAGTCAACTCATTGCCGCTCCCGAGCCGGTCGACGTCGGGGAGCGCCTGACGCTCACAGCCGAACTGAGCGGTGACTGCGCGGCCGTAGAGGCGGTCGCTTTCTATCGCGCTGCTGGTCCCGGAGGCACGCTGGATGACGCAACGCTGGTGATCTGGAAGACCGAGACCGACGCCGACTGCAACTCCACCACCCTGCCGATCATACAGAACGACTGGGATGACGGGACGGGTGTCATTACGTTCCTGGCGCGGGCTCGCTGGACGGACGACACGGGTGAATATTGGACGGATCCGCTGGCGGTCGAGGTGACCGTCATCAGCGATGCGCCGCCGATGATGCGGTCGCTCACCGCCGAGCCCGATCCGATCGAGATTGGCGAGCGTGTCACGCTCACGGCACTCTTGAAGGGGAATTGCCATGCCGTTGATGTCGTTACGTTCTACCATGCGGCCGGGCCGGACGGTTCCCTCTCCGACGCCACGCTGGTCGCGTGGCAGGACGAACTTGACGGCGATTGCCAGTCCGTCACGATGCCGATCGTGCAGCAAGGGTGGGACGGAGGAACCGGCGTCATCACCTTCCTGGCGCGTGCCCGCTGGTACGACGGCGTGAGTCATGTCTGGACGCAGCCGATCTCTGTGGAAGTAACAGCGATCGACGGCGCATCCGGTGGAGGCGACTTCACCGCGGACACGCGCGGTTCGAGCAATGGCACGGAGACCGGCTTCGACACGCCACGATCATGCCTCGCCGACTTGAATGGCGACAATCGAACCGACCAGGCGGATCTCGGTCTGCTCCTGGCGGCATTCGAGCAATCAGCAGCGGGCGATGTCGACGGTGATGGAGATACAGATGCGGACGATCTGACGCGAATGCTGGATGAGTTCGGTTGCGGCCTCACGGGTGCGCCTTGATGGCGCCTCAACCCCGACGCAAGCGCCTCGGGCCTGCGGCCTGCGACGTTCTCGACGTCATCGAGCCAGAGCGGCGAAGCAGCTTACCAGCAGCAGGAAGCAGAGGCTGAAGTCGGAGGAGGATCGCGGCGAGTCCCGCACTCAGATCGAGGCGAAGACGGTTCGCAGGCGAGACTCTGGAAAATCGCAGATGGGTCATTCCACAAACTCTGGAAACTCGCCGCTCCGAGTGAATCCGAAGCCGCGGCACGCTCGAATTAGCGACGCCGAAGCCGCGATCGCCCTCAGACGGGCTCAGCGCGTCGCCCGGTTGCTTGA
Source organism: uncultured Phycisphaerales bacterium (assembly GCA_964655955.1). GTDB lineage: Bacteria > Planctomycetota > Phycisphaerae > Phycisphaerales > JAGLTS01 > CAZZPX01. The sequence continues at coordinate 2,274 of CAZZPX010000460.1, forward strand.
CGAGCAGTTTCGCATCCCTGGTACCGGCTACCGAATTGGATATGACGCCATCGTCGGGCTCCTTCCCGTCGTCGGCGACACGCTCACGCTCATTGTGGGGCTCTACCCGATCATTGAAGGGCTTCGCCTTGGAGTGCGCAGGCGCACCGTCATCAGAATGCTGATGAATCTCGGCGTAGACTGGCTGCTCGGCCTCATACCAGTGCTGGATGTCGTGCTTGACGCCGCCTACAAAGCAAACATGAAGAACGTCCGCCTGCTCGAACGCGAGTTGCGCGGCCGATCCGCGAGCCTGTAACTGAACGCATGGCGGCACGGCCCAAGCGGCGCCGCACCCACCCGTGCCACCCGCACTGAAGTGTTTCGTCGATGGAAGTTGCCTGGACGCTCCTCATCTGGCTCACTCGCACTCTGGCCCTTGCGATCCTCGTCGTGGCGCTGCTGCCGTTCGTGCGCACCGGTTGGTGGCTGGTTCGCTTGTGCGATTTCCCGCGTCTGCAACTCTCGGTGCTGAGCGCGGGCGCGGCGCTGACACTGCTTCTTATCGGCGTCTTCAAAGAGGGGCGAGTGGACTTCTGGGCGCTCGTGCCACTGCTTGTGCTCGCGGCGCTCTGGCAGGCGATGCACGTCGCCCGCTACAGCCGAATCTGGCCCGCTCAAGTCGGCGATGCCGAGGGCAAGTGTCTGCGGCTTGTAATCAGCAACCTCGATTTCCGCAACGAGAGGCGCGAGGAGGCTGCCCGCGTCTTGCGTTCACTCGACCCGGATATGTTGCTGCTTGTTGAGATTGACGCGCGGTGGGCGGACGCGCTCAAGGGAATCCGGGCGGAGATGAGGCATCACATTGAGGCGGTTCTTCCATCGGGCCTCGGCCTGTCGCTGTGGTGCAACTGCCCGCTCGATGCCGGAGAGGTGCGCTACCTCGTCTCCGAGAAACGCCCCTCCCTGCACGTCGATGTGCGATTCCCCGGCGGGGAGATCGTACGCATCGTCGGCTTGCATCCGGTGCCGCCCGCCCTGCCGAGAGATCATGGCAAACGAACGGGGAAGACGGGCGCGTCCGCTCCCACTGATCGTCATGACAGTCGCCTGCGCGATGCGGAACTGGTGCTCGTCGGCAAGGAAGTG
>CAZZPX010000461.1:0-3382 GCA_964655955.1 uncultured Phycisphaerales bacterium
ACTGAAGAGCCTGCGCCGCGGCATCGTGCAGGTGGATGACAACCTCTGGGTGTACACGCCGCCCGCTTTCCCCATGTACGACAAGCGGTGGGGCAGGCTGCTGCATTACACGCTGATTCGCAGGGGCCTGTCGCGACAATTGCGCGCGCTGGGCTGGCGGCGGCCGATCTACTGGATCACCACGCCGACCGCACAGCCCGTGTTGACAAGGATGCCGCGGTCGTTTCAGCCGTCACGCGTGGTCTACCAGCGCAGCGACGTCTTCGCCGAATTCGACTTTTCGACCATGCCGCGCGACTTCGTGCAGGCGTGCGAGGATCGCCTGCGCAGCGAAGCGGACCTGGTCATCTATCCCAGCGGCGACCTGTGCCGGGAGGAGATGCGGGACGATCCGCGCGCCTTGCATGTGCCGCACGGTATTGACGAGGCCTGGCTCGACGTGCCGCTCGAGCGCCCGGCCAACGACCGCCCCGTGATCGGCTACGCGGGCGGCGTCACCACCTACAAGATCGACATCGAGTTGATGCGGGCGCTTGCCGCCGCGTTTCCCGACGCGGAACTGCGCCTGATCGGCCGAGCGGAGCTCGACGCCAAGTCGCAGCTCGACGACTGTGAGAACCTCACCTGGGTGCCGCTCGTTCCCTATGAGGATCTGCCGCGCGAGATCGTCAAGTTCGACGTGGCAATCAATCCGGCGCCGGTGAACAAGTGGACTCGAGGCGCGAACCCGCTGAAGTTCAAGGAGTACCTGGCGCTGGGGCGGACCGCGGTGACGACCGATCTCCCCGCCGCCCATCACTGTCCCGGCCTGGACATTGCCTGCGACCACGAAGAGTTCATCCGGCTGGTGCGCGAGTCCCTGGCGCAGCCGCGCGAGCCGCGGGAGCAGCGTGCGCTCGTTGCGGGCGAGGCGTGGGGCGCAAAGACGCTGCACATCGAGGAGCGGCTTGCGGAACTTGCCCACTCGCCGCGGAAGCCGGCAGCGCACTCGGCGTGCAGGCGCCTGAAGATCTGCCTTGCCAGTTCAGCGGGCGGCCATCTCGCGGAACTGCAGGTGCTCAAGAAGGCGTGGGAGGGGCACGAGACGTTCTACCTGCTGATGCGCGGCCCGACCGCCCAGGGCCTGCGCGAGGCCGGCGAGCGCGTCTTCGAGGTGGACAACGCCCGCCGCAGCGCTCCCTGGACCGTACTCCGTACGCTGCGGCAGACGCTGCCGATCATCCTGCGCGAGAAACCGGATGTCATCATCACGACCGGAGCGGGCGTGGTGGTGCCGGCGTGCCTGCTGACGAAGCTGCGCGGCGGAAAGCTCGTCTACATCGAGACGATCGCGGAAGTGGATCGGCCGACCATAACTGGCCGGCTGCTGCATCCCTTTGCCGACCTGTTCATCGTGCAATGGCCTCAGCTCAAGCGCTTCTTCCGCAAGGCAAAGGAAGGGGAGCCGGTCCTGTGATCTTCACCACAACCGGAAACTTCGATACAGGTTTCGACAGGCTGGTGCGGGCCGTCGACGATCTTTTCGCGCAAGGCGTCCTGCGGGGCGACGGCCTGGCGCAGATCGCCGGGGGCAAGTACGAGCCGCAGCACATGCGCTGGCAGCGCCTGCTTCTGCCTGCTGAGTACGACCGGGCGATGCGCGAGGCGACGCTGATCGTCGCGCACGGCGGCGCGGGCACGGTGCGCGCCGCTGCCAGCCTGGGCAAGCCGATCGTGGTCATGCCCCGCCGGGCAGCGCGCAAGGAGCATTACAACGACCACCAGGTGGCGACGGCGGCAATCTACGCCGAACGCGGTCTGGCGCTGGTGGCGTGGGACGAATCGGAGCTGCGGGCGCGGATCGCCGAGGCGGCCGAATTTCGCCCGGCGCCGCCCAGTGAAGCTGGGAAAGTTGTGCAGTTGGTGCGGACGTTTCTCGATGACTTGGCCAGCGAGAGGACCTGAACGTGCTGACCATCGGCGTCGTCGCCTACAACAACCCGGAAGAGACGGTCGGCTTTGCCCGGCACCTGCGCTCGCTGCCCCTGCCCGAGCACGAGGTGCGCATCTGGGACAATAGCGAAGATGCACGCGTCCTTACGGCAATGGCTGACTCCCCGGAACTGGGTACCTGCAGTGGTGAGAAGCGCAACCTCGGTTTCGGGGCGGGGCATAACCGGCTCTTCGATGCTTGCGCGAGCGAGTTCTACCTCGTCAGCAATGCCGACGTCCGATATGAACCGGATTGCATCGCCACGCTTGCCAATCATCTGCTGCAGCACGCCGAAGCCGGGGCGGCGGCGCCGCGCCTGCATAATGAAGACGGCTCGCTGCAATTGAGTTGCCGGACGTTCTACACGCCGATGCTCGCGGCTGCGAGACGCCCGCCGCTCAGCCTACTGTTCAGCGAGGCTCATCCTCGAATCCGGACGCACCTGATGGCGGATGTGGACCATGAGCAGGTCATGCGGGTTGACTGGGTGCTGGGGGCGGCACTGCTGGTTCGCCGTGCGGCGCTGGCCAGGCCGTACCTGTTCGATCCGCGCTATTTCCTCTACTTCGAGGATGTTGATCTCTGCCGACACCTGCACGAGATCGGGCGCGGGGTGTTGTACTGTGGCGACGCGGTGGCGACGCATGCCCACCATCGTTCGAGCGCAAAGCGGCTTTTGGGACGGACAAGCAGGTGGCATATGCAGAGCTGCGTCCGCTACTTCCTGAAGCGCCACTCCAGGGGGAAATGAGCCCCGTATAGGGGATTCTGCCCTCTCGTATAAGCCCTTCGCTCATGGGAGTTTAGTCCAACCTTTGCGGTGGTCCGGACTGCCGGGGATCTCTGCGGCAATTCACAGCATTCCGCGGCACAATCACATTGACACTTCCAGAAGCGCAGTAATACTTAGGGGCGTTGACGCCGGTGCACGAGTTGCCACCCTCGTCCTCCGGTCGTTGCAGAGGTGGGACCATTGACAGCGCTATGGCAGCGTAGGTCCAAGAGGAAGATCAACAAGCGCTCCTATGGGACGTTGGGAGCGGAAGATGGTCCAGGCGTGCAGACCGCGCACGGTACGGGTGTAAGCACACCCGGGGAGACTGATGAACGCCGTCCTGTTTTCCGGCGGACCCGGAACAGACATTTGTCCGGAAGCTTGGGAGCGCCCTCGGCCGCTGTGGCCGATCGGAGGCGGTCCCTTCATCGACCACTGCCTGGCAGCGCTTGCCGCCGCCGGCGTGGAGCGAGTGGTCGTCGCGTCCAACGGGAGCACAGCGAAGCTCAAGGCGCACTTCGCCGAGTCGACGCCACTCCCCCTCGAGATCGACTTCAATGAAGATCATCGCCCGCGCGGTTCGGCCGGCAGCCTTGCCGACGCCGCCCGGTTGTTCGCTGACGGTCAGCCCATCC
>CAZZPX010000462.1:0-3382 GCA_964655955.1 uncultured Phycisphaerales bacterium
GTAACAGGACAGCAGGATTCCCAGGTCGGCCTGGTCGACATCGCCGTCGCCGTCCAGATCGCCGAGAATTGCGATCGGCGTGAGCAGAAAGGCGCGAGCTTCGCCGTTGTGCCGCCCGCTGCCGACGATCTGCCCGGCGTCGTTGATATCCCGAGCGGTTTGGAGCACCCAGTCTTCATCCGTCACGATGTAGTCGTTCAGGTCGATCGGCGCTTCGCCCTCTCGCCAGAGCGTGGCGCGGAAGTCGAAGTTGTCGTAGAGAAACGTCTCGCCTACGGCGGCGCCGGCGTTGTTGATGGCGAAGGCGGTTCCCGTGTCGGTGTCGGGGAGCGTGCCCAGATCCGTCATCACGCCATCCTGCCAGAGGAAGGGATGCGTCTCGCCGTCCGTCGTGGTGGAAAGCCCGACAACCTGCGACGCCTCGTTGATATCGAAGGCTTTGCTGACGTTGCCGCCGAGCGAGCCGAGTTCCTGCACGTCTCCGTCCTGGGCGATGAACGCGGTCTCCCAGGTGAGATTCATCGTGCCGACGATCTGCTCGAGATCGTTGACGGCGGCGGCCCGGCCGTAGAAGCCGAGCGAGTTGATCGCGCCATGCTGCCAGGTGACGGCTTTGTAATGTCCGAAGCCGCCTTCCGCGGCGTAGCCCACGACGAGTCCGGTGGCGTTCATGTCGAGCGCTTCGCTGCAGCAGTCGATGAAGGTCGAGAGCGGGAACCCCTGGCCGCCGAACCAGAGGAAAGCGTTGGTGCCGTAGTTGCCGGTGAGGCCGACGACGTTGCCGTTGTCGGTGACGGCGTTGGCGATTGAGTCTCCGTTGGAGTTGTTCATGACCTCGATCGCTTCGCCGTCGATCCAGAGGACGGCTCGATGGAATCCGAGCGGCGGACCATTGCTGGTTCCCACCGCATGGCCGTGGGCGTTGATGCCCAGGGCGCGCGTCATCGTGCCGCCGGGCAGGACGGGCAGTTCCTCGACGGCGTAGAGCGGCGTGCTCGCGTCCGCGGCGCACAGCGAACCGCATGCAGCCAGCGCGAGGGCCGGAATTGAATTCAGGAGCGACGTGCGCGTCGAGTTTCTCATGGCCTGTCTCCTCTTTGGATCTGAATATCCTGAAGCCGAGGCGGCTCCAGGCAGGTGAGCGCCTCGCAACGCCTGGTGATACTTAAATCCGCAGACGGGAGTGACGTCAACCGCTTGCCCCGTAATTGGCGAGCAGAATGCCGAGGTCCGCCTGGTCGGTGTCGCCGTCACCGTCCAGGTCGCCGCAGTCGCTCACGCCGTAGCAGGCCAGCAGGATGCCGAGGTCCGCCTGGTCGACATCACAGTCTCCATCGAGATCGCCGGCACAGTTGTCCTGCACCGTCAGGCCGATCACAAAGAGGCCGTTGGCGTTCCCTGCGAAGAAGACATCCCCGTCTGCAGCGCCCTGCGCATCAGCTCGGAGCGTGTACATGCCGGCGGGCAGCGTCAGGTCATGTGACTCGCTGACGGATCCGAACGGCCCGGACACTGCATGCTCGGCAACAGGTACGCCCCCGCTGTAAAGGGAGCTAGAGACCTCGCCCGAATCAGTCGCCATCAGCCAAACGTCGAAGATTACAGCTGTGGGCGCGCTAAGCGTAAAGGTGAACTCGAGGGAAGAACTGGCAATTCCTCCGCCATGGCCGCCGAGCGTCACACCATACCCTTCGGCATGCGCCCAGCCTGTCGCATTCACGAACGTGGAGGAGATCTCGGAGTTCTGCGAGGCATCGGCTGCGCCGACTCCGCCGCAGACTTCAATGTAAGAGAAGATCTGCTCATCGAAGACCCCGAAATCCGGAGCGCTCACTGAGTTCGAGTCTGTGTCGTGGGCGCAGCCGTCGTCGCTCGCCTCAGCCAACGCGAAGAGAGAGCGATCCTGATCGACCGGAACCATCGGCGCGGCGTCTGTGCCGGCTGCCCTCAGAAGCGCTGAGAATACCACCAGAACGGCCAATCGGTTGCGGATCATTGCATCGCCCTCGTCGCTCCGGCAAGTGGGCGATCCCGCTCGCCGCTCGCCGCAGATCAGGCAAGTATCGCGACAACGACCTCGTTGGCAAATGAAAAGTTTATATTTCCAATCAGGTCCACCGCCCGCCCGGGTCACCGGCGCCTGTGTCTGCGCCGCAACGTCTTCTCGCGGCGAGGAATTGGCGTTTCTGCAGGACACGGACCCCCCTCGGGTCCGGTGCGTCAGGAACGCGGGCTCACGCCCCGTCCCCGAAGTGAGCAAGAAGCAGCCCTAGGTCGGCCTGGTCGGTGTCGCCGTCGCCGTCGAGATCGCCGCAGTCGCTCACGCCGTAGCACGAAAGCAGGATGCCGAGGTCGGCCTGGTCGACGTCGCCGTCGCCGTCGAGGTCGCCGGGCGGACTGAGGGGCGTGAGCAGGAAGCCGCGCTGTGCGCCGTTGTACTGGCCGACGCCGACAATTTGTCCAGCGTTGTTGATATCGAGCGCGTCGGTGAGCAGCCAGTCTTCGTCGGTGACGAGGTGATCGTTAAGATTGATCGGCGCGGCGTCGGACAGCCAGAGCACCGCCGCGGGCGTCGGACCGTTGTAGGAGCTGCCGACGATCTTGCCCTGATCGTTGATGGCGTAGGCGTAGCTGAAGGGAGCGTCGTCGAGCGTGCCGAGGCTCGTCGTGACACCGTCCTGCCACACAAACGCGGTGGTGTGCTCCTGGTCGTTGTCGGCGTACCCGACGACCTGTCCGAGTTCGTTGATGTCCCGGGCATAGCCGTCGCGCCCGCCGAGCGTCGCGAGGTTGGTGACGGCGCCGCCCTCGTAGAGGAAGGCGAGTTGGTGATCCAGGAAGTGGCGTTCGCCGACGATCTGGCCTGCCTCGTTGACGGCGTGCGCCTCGCCGCGAAAGCCGAGGTCGACCAGGGCGCCGTGCACCCAGAAGACGGCGTTGTTGTCGCCGATGCCGTCGAGCGAAGCGGTTCCGACCGTCGTGCCGTCGTTGTTGATGTCGAGCGCGAGACTGCAGCAGGAGAGGGGATGGAAGAGTTCGACGAGCGTGCCGTCGTGCCAGCGAAAGGCGTTGATGCCGAAGGAATCCGTGAAGCCGACGACGGCGCCGTTGTCGTTGACGGCCGCGCCTCGTGCGCCGCTGATGCCTTCGCCGGTAAGTTCGTGCGGCACGCCGTCGACCCACAGCACAGCCCGCGTGTAGCCGGCGCCATTGACGTCGCTGCCGCCGACAACCCAGCCGGCTTCGTTGAGGCCCTGTGCGAGCGAGCGCGAGCCGGTTGGAAGAACGGGAAGCTCCTGGACCTCGTACAGCAGATCCGCCTGGACGACCCCGCATGTGACGAGCGTTGCCGCCGCGGCGCGCAGCGCGCGCCATCCGCGCC
>CAZZPX010000463.1:0-3367 GCA_964655955.1 uncultured Phycisphaerales bacterium
AGTAGTCATTCTCTCCAGCAGCGGCTGCGCAATGAGGATGATGCCGATTTGCGTGCCGACGTTGGCGTAGATCCCTGCGACGAGGTCGTCGAGGAGGATGCCCCAGCCGTGCGGCCTGGCCTGGAGCTGGGCCGCGGGGGGAAACTTGAAAATGTCGAACATGCGAAAGGCGAGAAAGGCGATGACGCCCGGTGCGACGGCGCTCAGCCAGGCCGGGCCGACATGCAGTACGAGCGGCTGCATCCAGAGGAGCGCCAGCGCCTGGCCGGCGACCTCGTCGGCGACGACTTGTCCGGGATCCTTCTTGCCGAAGCGTTTCTCCGCCCAGCGTCCCCAGGCGATGCAGGCGAGACTTCCCAGGAGTGCCGTCGCCAGCAGCGCCAGCGTCATCGCCACACTGCGCGGATGCCAGCCGATCAGCACCAGCACGATCCAGAGCAGCACGGGCGGCAGCGAGCCCCACGTGCCGGGCGCAGGACGGAAGTGGCCGAGCCCCCCGGCTGTGACGCACAGGTCTTTCACGCGCTCACGCATCGTTCACCTCCCCTTCCTTTCACTTGCTCCATGCACTTTGTGAACTCCGTCCTAAAGCCTCTCCGCGTCCAACGACTCGACTATCGCTCGCGCAGCGCCCGCCGGGCATTTGCGATGTAGGGAATGCCGGAGACGATCGTCACCGCGACCGTCGCCCAGACGAGCACATCGCGCGTAAGCGTCGCCCAGGAGGGCTCATCCAGATCAGCCAGCGCCGCGAGTAGCAGCACGCTAGGAATCACGATCGTCTGGAGAATCATCTTGAGCTTGCCCGCCCGCACGGCGCCGAACTTGATCCCCTGCGCCTCCATCTGGCCGCGGATGGCGGTGACGAGCAGTTCGCGCGCGAGGATGATCACGACCATCCAGGGGTAGACGCCGCTGATCTGCCCGGCCAGCGTCGCGTCGTGGAAGCGCGGACCGGCGAGATAGACGAAGGCGCCCAGGACGAGCACCTTGTCCGCGAGGGGATCGACGATTCGGCCGAATGTCGACTCGACGTGCCAGCGGCGGGCGAGATGTCCATCCAGGGCGTCTGTGACGGCGGCGACGATGAAGAGTGCGGCGGCGAAGCTGAGCACCACAGCCGCCTGCGGGTCAGGGTGGCGGAACTGCTCGAGCGTGAGGAAGAAGGCCGCCGCCAGCAAGAGGCGCAGCAGGGTCAGCAGGTTGGGGATGTTCCGGCGCATGCCCGTGCATCGTACGCGGAAAGCGCGCTGAGGTAGGAAGCGCGGGAAGGCGACCGCAGGCGGCACGACTCCCCTGGAGTGGTTGCCCTCCCGTCGCGGTGACTCTACAGTGGCGGCCCGAGCGAGCGGCCCGCCGGAAGCGGGAGCAGCCGGTTTACGCGCGGTTGTCAAGGAGGGCGGCCTTGCCCTTGAATGCCATACACACCACAAACATCAGCTCGCCCGGACTGACCGCAGGCATCTACATGGCGTGTGTGCTCGGCACGGTGACGCTGGTGCTGCTCCTGCCGCGCACTCGGAAGGCCGCCGTGAACGTTCGGGTGATCGGCTGGCTGCTGGGGGCGGCGACGCTGGGGGGTCTGCTGCTGGCGCTGACCCGTTACGCCACGGCGGACGATCCCGCGCCCAACGCCTACTTCTACCTCTTCGCCTTCATCGCCGTCTTCGGCGCCGTGAAGGTCGTCACACACATCCGCCCGGTGTTCGCCGCTCTTTACTTCATCCTGACGGTTCTCGCGTCGGCTGCGATGTTCCTCCTGCTGGCGGCGGAGTTCATGGCCTTCGCCCTGGTGATCGTTTACGCCGGGGCCATCCTGATCACGTATCTCTTCGTCATCATGCTGGCGTACAACGAGGCCGAAGGCCCGGCCCAGGCGTTTCGCGAAGCAGTGGACCGGGAGGCGCGTGAGCCGCTCGCCGCCGCCGTGGTCGGCTTCCTGCTGCTGGCGGTGCTGACCTCGCTTTTCGTGGACACGCTGCACGACGTGCCGCGGGGGCTGGCGGTTCGGCAAAGTCCGGCCGCGGAGGCGTCGCTCATCGCCAAGGTCGACACAGCGCTGCGTCAGGCGGACCTTCTACCCGCGGGACAGCGGGTGCTCAGCATCGATGCGGAGTCGGGCACGGCAGTGGTGGGTACGTCGGAGGCGACCACCATCGTGACGCTGCCCGAACAGCTCGAGATCGAGAACATCGAGCACGTCGGCTGGGATCTGCTTGCCGAATTCCCGGTGAGCCTGGAGCTGGCGGGCGTGATTCTGCTCCTGGCGATGATCGGCGCGGTGGTGCTGGTGCGGCAGACGCCGGGTGGTCAGGAGCGACCGCAGCAGGAGGAGGCGGCCTCATGATGCTTGCCGCTGACCTCGTGCCCCTGGGCTCGATCGCGCTGCAGCATTACCTCGCGGTGAGCGCGATTCTCTTTGTGATCGGCGTGATCGGCTTCGTCGCCCGCCGCAACCTCATCATCATGTTCCTCTGCACGGAACTCATGTTTCAGGCGGCGGGGCTCTCCCTCATCGCCTTCAGCCGATTCCACCTGAACTACTCCGGCCAGGTCTTCGTCATCTTCGTCCTCACCGTCGCAGCGGCGGAGGCGGCGATGGCGCTGGCGCTGGTCGTGCTCCTCTATCGCCGGTCGCAATCGCTGGATGCGAGCGCCTGGTCGCGGATGAATGGCTGAGCGCATGTACGAGTCGCTGACCAACTTGTTCGCCGTCGCGCCCGTTGAAGAGACGGCGGCTGCGGGCGTCGTCGAGGCGGGGCCGCTCGCGGGGCTGGTCCTGCTTTTCCCGGCGCTCTCGGTGGTTCTCTGCGGCCTGATGGGAGTGTTTCGAGTCAAGGGCAAGCTGCCCGCCTGGACGACCGTCGTGCTGCTCGGCTTGTCGTTCCTGGTGACAGTCGTGGCGTACCGCGATCTGGTCGCAGGCGACTTCACCGCCCGCCGCGTCTTCCTCTTCAGTTGGATCGACGCCGGTTGGGGCGATGGCTACTCGCTGGCGGACTTCTCGCTGTACATCGACAGCCTGACCATGCTGTGGATGCTCTTCGTGACCGGATTGAGCACACTCATCGCGCTTTACGCCAGCGAGTACATGGCGGGCGACCGCGGGTACTTCCGCTTCTTCGCGGGCCTGAGCCTCTTCGTCTTCGCCATGAGCGCGCTGGTCATGGCGGACAACCTGGTCCTGCTCTATCTCGGCTGGGAAGGCGTGGGATTCTGCTCGTACCTGCTCATCGGCTACTACTACGAGAAGCCCTCAGCCGTCGCTGCGGCGAAGAAGGCGTTCATCGTCAACCGCATCGGCGATCTGGGGTTGGCCCTGGGGCTCATGCTCACCTACGTGCACTTCGGCAGCATTCACTACGCG
>CAZZPX010000464.1:0-3364 GCA_964655955.1 uncultured Phycisphaerales bacterium
GCACGTCCTCGCGGAAGGGGCCGATGCGCGGATCGACCGGGAAGCCGAGCATGCCGACGAAGAACGGGCTGATGGCGTGCCGCCGGTCGCGATAGTCGACGATCGTCGCCGCGAGGTCATGATTGGGCTGCATCGCCTGATCCTCGGCAAAGGGCAGCATGCGGATGACCTCGTAGGGCGCGGTGTTGATGTTGATCTGCCCGGCGAGCGGCTCCATCAGCGCCGGCTTGGGGTACTGATTGGGAGCCGGGTATTGCAGGCGGTTCGTGCCGAAGGGAAAGTCGACCGCGTCGAAGATGCGCAGCGCGACGGGGAGGGCGGGCATGATCTGGTCCGCCCGCGTCGTGGGATTGGTGTCAACGGGATACCCGTCCACGACGCTGCGGGTGAATTGCAGCATGTCGGGGCCGGGCAACTCGTAAAGCGGCACCTCGTTCGCGCTGTCCTCCTCCAGCACTGTGCGGGCCAACTGCTGGCTCGCCGTGCGCCAGTACTGGCTCTTGCGATACCAGTCAGGATCGGTGGTGTAGTCCTGGGGCGGCAGCGCCTCGGGGCCGACCGCCGGCACCAGGCCGAAGTCGCCCACGCGCAGAAGCTGCTCTTCCAGAAGATTTCCAGATTGTTCGAAGAACGAGAAAAGCTGGATCGGCTCGCGACTGGTGTAGTCGGGCGCATTACTCTTGTCGCGCTGGCCGATCTCCGTCCCCTCGCTGTGATTGGGGTCAGCAAGCCAGTCGTTGATGTATTCATCCCAGGGGCGAGAGTCCGTCTGCAGCGTGGAGTCGTTGCTGAGCGCTTCGGAGTGCTTGCCTTCGTTTTCCGTCGATTCGATCACGAACGCGGGCAGACCTTCGCTCGCCACGTCCTCAGCGTTGCGCTGGATGTAGGCTTCGTAACCGATCGCATCCTGGTCGTTCCAGACATTGATCGGGTTGGCGCTGAGATTGGGATCCAGCGGGAAGGCTGAGCCGCCTTCCGTCTCCATCACGTCGGCGAGGATGAACTGCATATAGGCGCCGACGGTCGAGGAATGGATCCGCTGCCACAGCTCGACGCGGTCGTGATTATTGCTCCAGAACTCGCCGCCCACGGGCAAGTCGAGCGTGTACATATTGTCCGGCGCGTCAGTGCCGTTCACCAGCAGGTTGAGTTCCTTGCGCACCTGTTCGAGGCGAGTGGAGTCGTCGCGCAGACTCTGGCTTGTGACTTCGAGGATGACGATATCCGTGCCGCTGCCGCGCGGGCCCAGCGTGATCCGGTTGTTGCCGCCGCCGCTTGCCTGCACGCCCTTGATGGGCACGGCCCGGTCGGGGTCGTCGCTGACGCGCAGCTCGAACTGGGGCTCGGGCCAACTCTCATCGTAGACGTGCAGCGACATGTCCTCGTAGGGGTTGCGCAGCTCCACGTACAGCGCCTTGTACGCTTCCTCCTCGCTGCCGCCGATGGCGTACTCCTGTCCCGGCGGCGGGGGGCCGTCGCCGAAGTCCCAATCGCTGGAATCTCCCGGGTAGAGTCCCTCGGCGTCCTCGTACAGCACGACCGCCGCCGCCTCGACCAGATAGGGGTGGGGCGTCTGGCCGAAGATCCACGTCTCCAGGTTGCCCTGAATGTGGTTCGGATCCGGCGCGATGGTCATGCCGAGATCCCCGAGCGTGAGCGCCGGGTGCAGGGCCGCGTCCACGCTCAGCGGGTTGTCGTCGGCGATCGTGTGGGCGAGGCGCACCCCGCGCGGCGGGCGATGCTGCGTTCCGTCAATGACGGGACCTGCGAAGAGATCCATGGCGTTGACGGCGAGGTGGGCCGCGGTGCGCACGGCGAACTGTTCCGTGCTCTCCGTCGTGGAGTCGGGCAGCAGGTCCCAGCCATACGCGAGGACGTCGAAGGTCGGCGCCTCGTTGGGATCCCAGGTGTCAATGCCCTCGTCGATCACGGCGAACGGCGCGAGCGCCTTGGCCATCGCCTTGAAATAGTCGGTGACCGCCCGCTCGTACTCGACGCCAAGCGGCATGTCGACGTCGTTTCGCGCAGGCAGGGGGGCCTTCGTGTTGATCAGCGGATAGGCGGTGCGGTCGAGCGAGCCATCCGCCAAGTAGAGCGTCGGCAGCCGGCCGGTCTGATTCCCCAGCCGCCGCGCCCGGCTCACCGTGGTGAGGCGGTGTCGCAGATCGACCATGTACTGCTGAATGCGCTGAAGCTGGTTGCCGCTGTTCAGTTCATCGCGCGTGGCGACTTCATCATCGCGATCAGAGCGCAACGGACCCATTGTGCTCCCACCCAGCGGCGGCACGTCTGACAACAGCTCCAGTCGCGACTGCGACGCCGGATCGTTGCGTGCGGCATAAGTGCGCAGTTCGAGTTCGTCATCGATGTGGAAGGGAGGGCTCGCGAAACTCGAGGTGCTCCTGGAAACGCCCAGCGAGCGACCGTGGTACGAGTCGTAGGCGCGCAGACGGGCGTAGTTGGCGCCGGAGCCGCTGTTCAGGTAGTACGTACCGAGGCTGTAGAGACCGATGAGATCGTAATTGAGACCTGTGGCGACCCGTTCCCCACCGCCCGTCATGAGTCCGGACATGATCGCGTCAAAGGCGAAGTCCCCATCCAGGGGGACATACGCCGGATCGAAGACGGCGTAGTCGGGCAGATCAAGAAAGCGCAGCAGGTCCACGTCGGACGGCGCGACCGGCGCGAATGTCGGCCCGGCGCCCGTCGCGAAGCTCGTCGCCGTGTTAACGTTGATCATGCCGCTCAGGTCGATGATGCGGGCGGCGATGTACGTGGTCACGCCAGGCAGATCGCCCAGCGGAGACAGCCGCACGTCCACGAGGGGATCGAACGTGCCGTTCTTGTCGACGTCGTACCAGTCGCCCCAGCGGGTCCAGCGGGCGTCGTAGTGTCCGTCGCCGTCCGTGTCGGCGAACTGACGATCGTATTCCTGGTCGGGCGTGGTCGGGTCGGCGGGCGTAAAGGCAATGAACATGCCGCCCGGCGCGTTGGCGGGAGAGCCGTCCGGCTCGCGCGGATCGCCAAGCTCGGGATTCGTTGTCGCGTCGATGATGCCGAACTGCTTCGGATCGTCGGTGTACTGGCCCGCGGCATCGTCGTAACCGATGCGCACGAAGGTTCCCAGCGGGTGAATCTTGCTGAGATTGATCCAGGTGGAGAACTCCGAGGTATACGTCGCGGGGTTCTCGGGCAGCCCGTGCGCATCGACGCCGGCGGCATAGTCCGGATCCGGTCGCGGGTCGATCTCCGCCAGCCAGGGATCGTCACCGCCCTTGTTGAAGTAACGCGGACTCCCGATCGTTGGCACGAGCGTGCCGTCGGGCAGGCGAGCTTGGCGTGTATAGGGATAGTCCCACATTTC
>CAZZPX010000465.1:0-3352 GCA_964655955.1 uncultured Phycisphaerales bacterium
TCTCACCCCGATTCGACGCAGGAGAGGCGGCTCGGTCACCAGCCCGCCGCTGCGCCAGCAGCCTGTGAGGGATTCCGCGCAGCGCAATCCTCTCACCCCGATTCGACGCAAGGCCCTGGAAAGTCAGGGCCTTGCTGTGTTGACCGGTGGTTTCGCAGTCAAGAAGGCGAGAGGGGCGGCTTACGACAGACTCGCCGGCCAGGCGCGCGGGAGCTGATGGCGGAAGCAGCGGGCTAGAATCGGCCAGCATGCCCAACAGAAGAGCAACGACGAAGGAAAAGTCGATGGGGAAGCGCACATCGCACTCCCCCGACGCCGCCACTGCTTCCACAGTTCGCTGTACGGCGGTGCTGCTGCGGCCGAAGCTGGAAGACGGTGGCGCGAAGCGCGTCTCCTGGACGTTTCTTGTTCTGCCGATGCAGGCGAGCAGCGCCCTGCGCTCGCGCGGACAGGTCACCGTGGAGGGCACGTTCAATGGAGCCGCGTTTCAAGCCACGCTCCAGCCGGACGGCCAGGGCGGCCACTGGCTCAAGGTGGAGCCGAGACTGCGCCAGGCGGCGAAGGCGAAGGTCGGCGACGCCATCACGCTGGAGTTTGCGGCTCTGCCCCCCGAGCGCGAGCCGGAGCCCGAGGCGCCCGCGGACCTGCGCGCCGCGCTTGCGGGCGCTTCGAAGGGGGCGAAAGAGGCATGGTCCGACATCACGCCGCTGGCGAGGCGGGATTGGATTCACTGGATCACATCCGCGAAGCGGGCCGAGACGCGCGCCCGCCGGATCACGAATGCCTGCGACATGCTCGCCAAGGGCAAGCGCCGCCCGTGCTGTTTCGATCGCTCCGGCATGTACAGCGAATGCATGAGTCGCCCGGTTGCGGATGACGGCACGTGAGGCGACGACGATCCGAGAACGTTCTCGACTGGCTGCTCGATTCGGATCCCGCAATTCGCTGGCAACTGCTGCGCGACCTCACGAACGCCCCGACGACGCAAGTCGCGGCTGAGCGCGCTCGCATCGCCACCCACGGCTACGGCGCGCACCTGCTCGCACTCCAGGCGGCCGACGGCCGGTGGGGCGGGGCGGCGTGGAACCACGGCTGGGACTCCACGATGCACGTGCTGCTGCTGCTGCGCGACCTCGGCCTCGACCCGGACTGCGCCCAGGCCCGCCGGGCCGTCGATCTTGTGCGCGAACGCATCACCTGGCGCGGATGCGGCCCGCCGCAGTGCGCTGACAACCCCTTCTTTGCCGGCGAGACCGAGCCGTGCATCAACGGCCAGGTGGCCGCCGCCGGCGCCTATTTCCGCCAGGACGTTCGCGGCCTCATCGATCGCCTGCTCGGCGAACAACTCACCGACGGCGGCTGGAACTGCGAAGCGGAGCGCGGCTCGACGCGCTCCTCCTTCCACACGACCATCTGCGTCCTCGAAGCGCTGCTCGAGTACGAGCGCAGCAGCGGAGCCGACGCCGCCGTCAGCGAGGCGCGGCGGCGCGGCGAGGAATACCTTCTCGAGCGCCGCCTCTTCCGCAGGCGCAGCACCGGCGAGCCGATCGTCGACCGCAAGAAGGGCGGCAACGACTGGACGCGCTTCGCCTTCCCGACCTGGTGGCACTACGACGTGCTGCGCGGCCTCGACTACTTTCGCGCCGCCGGCGCCGCGCCCGACGAACGTATGAGCGAGGCCGTCGACCTGGTGCGCGGCAGGCGTGGCGACGATGGCAGGTGGCGGCTCGAGACGCGCCACCCCGGGCGCATGCCGATCGAGATCGACGAGGGCGAAGGCCGCCCCAGCCGCTGGATCACACTGCGCGCTTTGCGGGTGCTGCGCTGGTGCGAAGAGGACCATTCGTGAAGGCGACTCCTGGGAAAGTACAATGCGGCCATGAGATCTCCGCGCTGGCTGGCATCCCTCGTACTCCTGTTGGCGACCGGCGCTGCGTCGTGGTACGGGATGATGGTCATACATGAATCAGGGCACGTGCTCGGGGCGTGGCTTAGCGGCGGGCGCATCTCGCGCGTCATCCTCGATCCGCTGGCTTTCTCACGCACGGATCTGGCGCACAATCCGCATCCGCTGTTCGTCGTGTGGGCGGGGCCGGCGTGGGGTTCGCTCTTGCCGCTTGCGCTCTGGCTGAGCGCCCGCGCGGCGCAGTTGAGGCTGCACTTTCTACTGCGGGTCTTTGCTGGTTTCTGCCTGATCGCCAACGGCGCCTACCTCGCCTCCGCTGCAATCATGCCTGTCGGTGACTGTGAAGATCTCATCCGCTTGGGCACGCCGCTTTGGGCAATCGTCACGCCGGGCCTTGCTGCACTCATTGGCGGCTTGGCGATGTGGAACGGGCTCGGGCCGGATTTTGGCCTTGGCGGGCGAGACGTGGATCGGCTGGCGGTCTTCGTAGCGACTGCACTACTCGCGCTGCTGGTGATTGGGATGCTCGCCTGGTCATGGCTGACTTGAAGCCGGAAACGGTTGCGAGTGTAGTTCTCCACCCCGTTTTTAAGCTCCATCTCGGCTTCTTATCTCACCCTGCCACTTCCCGCCGCTTGTGCATCAGCGCGTTGAAGTCGAGATCGCTGCTGCAGGTGACGCCGAGCTGGCGCAACATGTTCAGCGCCTGGGCGCGGTGATGCACTTCGTGCAGGGCAAGCTGCGTGAACAGGTCGTTCGCCGACGAGGTCACGATCATCTCGCGGCCGTCGTCATCGATCACGTCGTACTCGATCGTCGCAAACCAGTCGCGCACGGCGCTGATCGTGGCCCGCGTGCGCTGCGCCTGCCGGCTCCACTCTTCCTCCAGGACGGCGAAGGCAGGCGGCTTCTCATCCTGGATCGGCCACTGGGCGTAGGGTGGCACGGGGCGCTGCTGCATCCGCTCGATGTAGTACCACTCGCAGATCATGATGTGCGTCAGCGTTCGGGCGAGCGTGCCCAGGCCGATTGGAAAGGAGCGGCCATACTGCTCCTCGCTGAGCGGGCGGACTCGGTCGAGAACGCGCTGGCGAGCCAGTTCGAGATAGTCGTAGGTTCTTTTCGGATCCATGAGCGGTATTGGACCGCCTCGACAGCCGCACGACAAGCCCCGCATGATCAGGGAGAGACGGAGCGGTTGAGGGAGGCACCCTCGCTTCCCCCATTCGTCAGTCGCCGCGCCGCGGCGCTACGCCGCCTGCCGCAGCTTCCCCTTCTCCATCGCCTTTGCGTTCCCCGTGTCCGGGCCCGCTTGCCCCGCCTGGCTCGCATCCCCCGCGCCGCCGCTGTAGAGGATCGTCACGTGCAGGGGCAGGGACCACGGCCCGTGGTCGCCGCGCGCCCCGGCCCAGCGGCCGAAGTAGCTCGCCACCTTGCCCGCATCGC
>CAZZPX010000466.1:0-3351 GCA_964655955.1 uncultured Phycisphaerales bacterium
CCCATCATGGCCGTCGCCTCCATGCCGTCCGCGGCTGGATGCAAGGTAGCGCCTTACCTCGCAGCGCTCAAGTGGATTCGGGCAACACGCCCTCAAGAGTCGACCCCAGTTCATCCCGAGCCCAGTTCGCCCCCCTGGTCAGGATCGCGATGGCAATTGCAGGAATCAATCGCCATCAGTTCTTCATGGCTCCTCCATGCCTTGTCGAAGTATTCCCCAAAAGATCCCGCCAACATCGCCGGGTTCACCCACCCCCCCCCTTCAACATCGGCAATGTAGACGCATGGATCGTCGGAATTCTTGCGAACAAGAATCTCCGATCCTTCTCCCCACTCTCCTATTTGCACATAGTCTATGTGTGCATGAATCGACCCCATGAAGAGCGACCGCCGTATGACAGAACTATGTTCGTCGAAGGCGATGTACTCGTATCGATCAAACACTCGGAGAAACGTCGGATGTATCTGAACACCACTCCTCTCAGTATCAAAGGGCGATCCGGATTTTTTGCCGTATTCTTCTGACAACCTGTCCCGCTGTGCGGATGACAGTGGTACTGGATGCCACTGCATCCAGTACTCACCATCAGCAATCCCTTCTACACTGTCGAGTTT
Source organism: uncultured Phycisphaerales bacterium (assembly GCA_964655955.1). GTDB lineage: Bacteria > Planctomycetota > Phycisphaerae > Phycisphaerales > JAGLTS01 > CAZZPX01. The sequence goes on from CAZZPX010000466.1 coordinate 615, forward strand.
TCGAATGACGCGGCGCAGTATCCAATTCGCAACGACTGCACCAACAGCTATGATGGCAATAGTAAGAATGTTCATTGTGCGGGCGTGTGACAGTTGTACATCTCGTACTCTTCGTGCTGGGCGGCAACAAACGCTGACAAACGACCGGTCATGGTGGGACCAGGGTCAAAGATGAACACCGACCCACTTGTCCTCGCTCGGGCTGTCACGCTCACAGGGCAGCCCTGCCGTTCAGCGTATAGCGCGATTCGGTTAACCGCTTGTCGAATGAGTAGCGTGGCTTCTCTAACGCGATCAATCGCCTCAAGTCTCATCATGTGCAAATGAAGCGCATTGTGCGCTGCCCGATCGGGCACCCATCGCATATTCCAGAATCCTCTAGCGGCACGCTTGAATGGCAACGGGTAACGCGCCATGCGGTTGCCACCGCTGACACCAGCCATCGCCGGGTGGCCCTTGATTGGATTCAGGTGGTGCACGAAGCCACCAGTCTGCTGCGCGATCTTCTTCCGATACGCTTTCCTTGCCCCCCCCTCGAGTGACTCTCGTGCTGCATGTTTCGCGATGTGGCGAAGACTGGCACCGCCACCGGTGACCGCGATCTCAACTGCAACCTCAGTGTATTCTCCAGCCTTGTAGTAACCCCCATCGGGGTTGACACTATTGTCATCAAATGAATCGTACAGCATCTTGTTCAGGCTCTTTCGTACCAGTCGAGTAAGACCGAATGAGAGCGCGTCGGCAACACCGGCTGTGAAGTCAGATACATTATCAAACCAATCTAGACCAAGCGCATCGAGCAGCACGATGGGCGCATTCCCCACAAACCCATACAGGTTCAACCCGCCCTCTTCGCCGATCGGGTCGCGACTCAGCCACCGCCCCGTGCTGGAGTTGTAGTAGCGGTAGCCGTAGTAGTACAGCCCCGTCTCCGCGTCGACGTACTTGGTCGAGAAGCGGTAGGGGTTCTCCGCAGCGTAGTCACCGCGGGCGGTGAGCAGTTCGCCGAAGGGGCCGTAGTCGTACTGGGCGGCGATCGCCTGGCTGTCGTCACGCAGGCTGACGAGGTTGCCGTTGCCATCGTAGAAGCATTGGTAGACCTGCTGCGGGATGTCGTTGGCGTTGACCAGGAAGAGAAGCCCGCCCACGCCGCCGGCGCCCTGCTGACTGCCGGAGAGGTCGATCCCCCAGGTGTGGCTGCGGCGCAGCTCCTCGCGCTCGACGATCTCGGCGATGCACAGCCAGCCGTCCCAGACGTACTGGCGACTGGTCACAAGACCCCACGAGCTTGGCGGCGGGGGTAAGAAGCCTTCGAGATCGAGCGTGGTCATGGCGGCGCTGCCGCCGTCCTGCATGCCCAGCGCGCCGCCGCCCTGGCCCTGGATCGCCTTCTTGTAGACGCGTTTCTGCACGCGCCGACCCAGGTAGTCGTAGTCGAACTCGATCTTGAGCACATCCATGCCAAGGGTGGCGAAGCCGTCCGCCATCAGCATCTGGACCAGGCGATTCTCCGCGTCCCAGGTGTAGCTCCACCGGCCGTCGCTGGCGAGGTTGCCATCGGCGTGGCGGAGTGGGCGAAGCGGGCTGGGGTGGAACTGGACCACGGGGCCTCCCGCAGAGGTGCAAACGTAGTGTACCGCGGCGGGAGGATGGGGGACAGGCGGGGTGTGAACTGCGGGAAGACACCCAGGGCGCCGCTGCGCTCTGCCCTGGCATGGGATGCTGGAGGGAGCCGTGCGGGGTGGCGGCTAGCGCTTGATCGAGCGGAGAAACTCCTGGATCTCGGGAATCTGACCCTGGTAGACCAGGTAGCCGTTGTATGGCTCGCGCTCGGTCAGTTCATCGCTGACGGGCGTGAGCATCAGGCGCTTGACCTCCTCGCGGTCGGTCGACTGGCCCAGCGCCCAGGAGAGCTTGATGAAGGCGACCTCCGGCAGCATGTTCGCCGCGGGCACGATGCCAAGTTCCATGAGTTCGCGACCCGTCTCGTAGACGTACATCTGCGTGAAGCCCCACAGCGTCTGCACGGTCATGTAGATGTGCACGCCCTTCTCCGCCGCCCGCTTGATCGCAGGGTACAAGGGCTTGTTCACGTGGCCCAGGCCCGTCCCCGCGATGACGATCCCCTGGTAGCCGCAGTCGACCAGCGCATCGACGATGTCCGGCTGCATGTTGGGGTAGTAGTACAGAATCGTCACGCGCTCGTTGAAGGCGGTATTGAGCTTGACGCTGCGATCGTCGCGGCGGCGCTTGTAGTCGCGGCGCAGGGGCGTCATGCATTCTGGGCTGACCATCGCCAGAGGCACATCGCCGATCGTGCGAAAGGTCGAACGATAGCTCGAGTGCATCTTGCGCACGCGCGTGCCGCGATGCAGCAGGCAGTATTCGTGCGAAGTCGGGCCGAACATGCAGACGGTGACTTCGGCGATTTTTCCCGTGGCGGCGGCCTTGGCGGCGCAGGTGAGATTCCACGCTGCGTCGCTGCTCGGCCGGTCGCTGGAGCGCTGCGAGCCGACCATGACGATGGGAACGGGCGGATCCTGCAGCATGAAGGTCAGGGCGGCGGCGGTGTGGTGCATGGTGTCCGTGCCGTGCCCGATGACGATGCCGTCCACGCCCTCTTCGATCGCCTGGGCGACGCGCTTGGCGAGCGCGACGTACTGCGACGGTCCCATGTTCTCGCTGAAGACGCCGAAGAGCTTCTCGGTGGTGAGGTTGCAGATGTCGGCGAGTTCAG
>CAZZPX010000467.1:0-3348 GCA_964655955.1 uncultured Phycisphaerales bacterium
TTCTCCTCGTCGCCGGCAGCGCGCGTCGGCTTCTTGGTTCCCGTCTTCTTGGGAGGCTTCTCTTTGCCAGGGCTCTTCTTCGTCGGGGTCCGCTCACCCGTGGATCGCCCGGTCCCGCCAGGAGTCGCCTTTTTGCTCATGGCTGTCAGGTTACCGTTTGGTGGAGCAGCGGGCAAGACGAATTGAATGACGAAGGGCGAATGCGATATGACGAATGAAGCTGAGGTCCGACCCATTGGGGGGCCCGCAACGTCGCCCACCTCATCACCGCCGAAACCCGACCGGCTGGGGCGTGGCCGGTGGTCTCGCCCGGCCGCTTGTCTCGCCGCGCGGCTTGCAGGTGCCAGTCGTAAAGGCAGGAGGTCAGAGTTCGCAGATCGGTGGTCAGGTCGCCGCAGGCGCCCTGCTGACTGACCGTTGACTTCTGCCGGCTGATGTCTGGCGCCTGCCCGCTGACCGCCGACTTGCGACATCTGGCAAACACCGCGCTGCCGACGATCGCGCTCGCCGACGCCTGCTTTCTCTCCCCCCGGGAGAGGGCTGGGGTGAGGGCGCTGCGCTCGCCGCGCCGCCGCCTTCCCTGTGCGCCGGGATCGCGTCGTGGCGCTGCCGCTTCGCACTTGCGTGCTTTCGCCCCTTCATCCTCTCCTGCGCGCGCCAGGCTGGCGATGGGGCCCGCGCGCACGAATCGGCACCTCCCGCAAAACCACTACGCGCCGAAAGTCGAAATTTTCCGCTGAGCGTCGTTCGTTAACCGTTCAACCGGACGTCGATTTCGAACAAAACTCAGCGCGAATTCGCCGGCGACGCCGCCAGCGCCGCTGCGGCGCGCGCTTGGGCGCGCTTGTGGTACCGCATGTGGGGAGGCGCGAGCCGCTGCGACTCGCCCGGCCCGGCCCGGCGCAGCGGCAGAGCGCCAGGACGGGTGAAGCGGTTCACCGGGACGACGCCGCCTCGCCGTTCGGCTCGTGTTCAGCCGCGCCACTTGACGACCTCGCCGCCGGCACTACGATTGCGTCGGCGACATAGCTCAGCTGGTTAGAGCGAGGGATTCATAAGCCCTAGGTCCCCGGTTCGAGTCCGGGTGTCGCCATTTATGGGTCCACCTTCGGCTCGGGCACGCCACCGCTCGGGCCTTCTCTTTGCGCTCGCAGGGCCAGCGCCGGCAAGGAGTTGCGAGGAAGGGGCGGCGCGACCGTGCCAGACGCTGCGACCGGCGCGGTTCGGGGGGCGGTTGCCCTGATCCGCTCGAACCGGGCCGACGCGGGGGCGTAAGCCAGTCATGTCCCAGGCTTTCGCGAGCCAAGTCGCCCCCGTACACTCCTGCATGCGGCCGGATGCCGATAAGTCAGGGCAGGCGTCTGCGGAGTCGGTGCGGCGTCTGCGTCTGAGTCCGGGGGCGTCCCCGTCGAGGCAGCCACGCAGTCGATCCCTCGCCCAGCGCGGAGCCACGGTGAGCAAACGAACCGATGAAGAGCTGCTCTGTGCGTATCGCGATGGCGAGACGGAGGCGCTGCGCCTGCTGATCGAGCGGTATCGCCCGCCGCTCTACGGCTTTCTGGTGCGATTCCTCGGCGACCGGGCGGCGGCGGAGGACGTCTTTCAGGAGACGTTTCTCCAGGTGCACCTTTCCGCCGACTCGTTCGACGCCGATCGCCGGCTGAAACCGTGGCTTTTCACGATTGCCGCGAACAAGGGCCGGGACTGGTTGCGTAAGCAGCGTAGGCAGGCGGCCATGGAACTCTCGGCTCCGGTGTCCTCCGGAGACGGTTCGACGGAGATGATCGACCTGCTGGAAGGGCCGGCCCTCGCCCCCGAGGTCGACCTGGATGACAGCGAACTTTCTTCCCAGGTGCGTCAAGCGGTTGACGATCTACCTGACCACTTGCGTGAGATCCTGCTCCTGGCGTACTTCCAGCGCTTCAATTACAACCAGATCGCCGAAGTGCTGGAGATACCGCTGGGGACAGTGAAGAGCAGGCTGCACAGCGCCGTTGCGGCCTTCAAACGCAGGTGGGAACTGACAGCACGACAGGACGACGCCTGAGTTGACGAGTATTTGTGCAGAGGTGTCACGATGAAGCCCAACACTGATCCGACTCTTCACCCTGACGATGCAGCCGCCCTCGACCGGCTCGTGGAAGCCGGTTTCGACCCGGCAGCCGTGGACGCGGCGACAGATCGGCGTCTGGCGCAGGTGCAGGCGGTGCTGCGGCGTCTGGAGGCGCTCCCCGTGGAGGAGCCCGGCGCCGACCTGACGGAACGGACGCTTGGCCGCATCCAGCGGGCGATCGACGAGCAGGAGGAAGCCCTGCGGGTCGGCCCCGGCGAGCACACCTGGTGGTCGAGCACGATCCGCAAGGTGGGCACGGTGGCGGCGGTGATGGCGCTGGGCTTTGCAGCGCTGTGGCCGGCGATCAACTCGCAGAACGGTCCGAGCGGCCTCGATGCCAGGCAGCAGAACTCGATTGAAGCGGGGATCGGCACGCCGTTCGGAGCCAGCGACTGGCAGGTGCGGGCGGATGAAGCGCCGCTGCCGGGCGCCGCCGCCCCGGTGGGCGTGGTGAGCGATCTGCACGGCTATTCCGGGCCGGTGACGATCGAGGCGCGGTGGGTGCGTCGGACGGTCGAGCGAGCGGACGGCACGCAAGTGCAGGTCTGGCAGCCGGTTCTGGTGCTGGTGCCGCTGGAGGAGGGTGAAGCAAAGCGTCGGTAGGGGGTGGGCCAGGCAGTTGCGGGCGGGGTGGGACAGGCCAGTTGCGTTGCGAGGCGGATCGAGATATCCTGCCTCGCTCGCGCTTTTTTTGAGGACAGTCATGCCGAAGAACAAGAGCCATAAAGGCATCATGAAGCGTGTGCGCATCACCAAGACGGGGAAGGTGAAGCATGCGCGTCCGTTCCGCAGCCATAAGCGGAGCGGCAAGTCGCCGAAGCGTCGTCGGAACCTGCGTGGCGGGATGTACGCTTCCGGTCCCGAGGCGAAGCGTCTGCGGCAGTTGCTGTTCCGCCGCCTGCGTGGTCGCAACACGCCGCTGCATGGGGCCGCGAAGAAGACGGAGCAGTCCGCGGACACTGAATGAACCAAAGCCCCTGGCTGACAGCCGGGCCAAAGTCTCACGGGCCGATGCGGCCGGTCGGGACCCCGAGCTGACGAGGAGTAACCGATGCCCAGAGCACAGAAAGGCGCCGCCCGCCGCCAGGCCCACAGGCGAACACTTCGCAAGGCCCGCGGGTACTTTGGAACCAAGTCACGCCACTTCCAGCAGGCGAAGGTGGCGCTCATCCGGGCGGGCGTGTACGCCTACCGCGACCGCCGGGCCCGTAAGCGCGACTTCCGCCGGCTGTGGA
>CAZZPX010000468.1:0-3348 GCA_964655955.1 uncultured Phycisphaerales bacterium
CGCTTCAGCGCCTTCCTCTTGTTCTCCTCCTGGCTGCGACGTTCGCCGGCCTGGGCGGAGACGCCGGTCGGCGTGTGCTCGAGGGTTACGGCGGTCTCGACCTTGTTGCGATGCTGCCCGCCGGGTCCGCCGCGGCGCGAGCGGTTGACGCTGCACTGCTTCAGCAGTGCCTCATCGTCGAGGCAGGCGGGGTGGTCGTGGGGCCGGGGATCCAGGGAGCACATGGGAGCGAGTGTACGCTGCGGGCGGGGCGACGGGGCGCGAGGAGGGCGGGGAACGCCACAGGGCGGCACAGTGCTCTTCGCTGGCGTCGGCCTAGTGAGCAGAAAAAAAGACCGGCCGCCTGGGCCGGTCTTGCAGTGAGTGGCAAAGCGTGAGGCTGGGCTCAGTAGCCGCAGATCTCGTACTCGACGAGGAGGATGCCGAGGTCGGACTGGTCGGTGTCGCCGTCGCCGTCGACGTCGCCGCCCGCGCCGAGTTCATAGTTGGCCAGGAGGATGCCGAGGTCGGCCTGGTCGACCTTGCCGTCGCCGCTGAGGTCAGCCTGGCATTCCGGGCCGCAGTCCGCACCGTTGCGCCAGGGGTTGGTACCGCTGGGCAGTCCGGTCAGGCGGAAGACGCAGTTGCGCTCGCCGACGGAGAGGTTGCCCGCCCCGATGAACCACGCCTCGTCGACACCGTCGAGGACGAAGTCGCGGTTGACGCGGAGGAAGTAGGCGCCGAAGTCGTTGGCGTTGATCTGGCCGTCGCCGTTCTGGTCGATGAGGTCATACGTCGTGTAGATAACTTGGCCGTTGTACATGATGACGTCGACTTCTTCCTCGTAGGTGTCGAGTGGATCCTGCGGGAAGTTGTCGCCCGGGAAGGTGGCGACGACGGTGATCGACCAGGCGACGTTGCCGTTGTCATCGGTGGAGATGTAACGGGCGGCGCCGCCGCCGGTGAGCTTGCCGAAGTAGGCTTCCAGGGCGTTGGGCACGCCGGTGATCTCCTGGCCTTCCTGGAGAATGACAAAGTTGTCGTAGCCGATCACGTCATTGTTATTGGCGTTGATGTCGCCACCGAATGCCAACTGCCCGGTCCAGAGCAGGTGTCCCCAGACGCTGTAGGAAATGTCGTCGATGTCGAGAAGCGTCGCGGGATTGTCGCAGTCGGGGTCCTGTTGCGGATCGAGCCAGAAGTGGATGTCGTCCCCCTCGCGCAGCAGGCTGGTTCCATCCACGACGGCGGCGAGGTTCTGCGAGGACGGGACCTGGCCGAGTTGATCGATGGCGTACCAGGTGCCGGTCAGCGAGACGATGTCGAGGTCGGTGGCGGTCTTGATGTCACCCCACTCCCCGCCGCCGGCATCGCCGACGGGATCGTCCTGGCAGATGAGACCGACGGCGTCACTGGAGTTCGAGCCGCGGCCCACATAGTCGTCAGTTGCCAGACCTGAGCGGAAAACGACCAGCGCGGTGACGCGGCCAAGGCTGTCGACGCCAAGGCTCTCGAACTCGTCGTAGCTGCTCAGGCCGCAGATGAGTTGATCGTCGGCGGCGCCCCAGGCGTAGTCCGTGCCGCGGACGGCGATGGGCTCGCCGTTGAAGTCGCAGGCAGGGTCGTTGGGATTGGCGCATTCGATGAGCAGATCGCAGGGATAGGCGACGACGCCATTGCGGTTGACGGCGACATTAAGGCCGATCTGGCCGACCTCGACGCTGCTGGGGTTGCCGGGAATCGGATGGTTGGTGAGGTCGGTGACGTTCTCGCGGTAGGCGATGGAGCCGCTGGTGCCGTTCCAGTACCAGATCAGCGTATCGAAGTCGGAGTTGCCGGAGATGACCGCCTGGAAGGCGGCGTAGCCGTTCTGACAATCGATGGCGTTGAAGCTCTGGTAGGTGTCATCGCCGGATGCCGTCTGGAACTGGCGTACCTTGACGGAGGCGATGGGGACGGCCTGCGTCACGCAGGCGCCCGCGCACAGAATGAGGGGGAAAGCAAGGCGCTGGAGCCGGTTAACGGTGATCATCTCTGTCATTCCTCTGTTTGCCGTGGTCCAACTCGGCCGCCTCCTCTTGCGGGCGGACTTGCGGCCGATCACTGGTTCTTCTATCGCCGCCCAACGAGCCGTCTCTCCCTGAATATTCGATCTTCGGCTCGTCAACGGTTGCACAAAATCCCAACATCTCCAAGGCTTACCCGGCCGTCGGCCTGCAGGCGGATGCGCCCTCCAGGGCCGAGGTTGCGGGGCTGTCTGCGTCCGGGAATCCGGCGGCGATGGCACGATCGCCCCGGGCTTCCATCGGTCGAATCCGGGTGTGCGCCAAGAGCACTCCGGCACTCGGGCGCAACTTGCAGCTATTCCTGTGGATCTCTCTCTCCTCTATCAACGGGCGGCGTGGGAGATGCCGCTCATGCAGTGTTTTCGGAACCACCGGAACGGGTGGAGCCCCCGGTCCGAAGGTCGGCCGCAGCAATGAACCGGATAGGTGGACCCGGCCCCTTTGGTGCCGATGCGCGGCGCTCAATGCGGATTCTAGCGTACTTTGCGCTCGCCATCACGAAGGAACTACGCGGATTCGGGCCCTTCGTTGCCCTGAGCGGACGGGAATCTGCTCATTCAGGTCCCAAAACCGTAGTTCGACAGCAGCAGGCCCAGATCGGATTGGTCCGTATCGCCGTCCCCGTCGATGTCGCCGCCGTCGCTCTGATTCCACGCGGCCAGCAATTCGCCCAGATCCCCCTGGTCGACGTCGCCGTCGCCGTCGAGATCGCCGATGACCGGGCCGTTCTTGATGCCGTGCCGCAACACCGTGCGGAAGATGTCATCCGTCAGGTAGTAGGTGAGCGCGCTGATCCGGGCGTCGAAGGAGAGCCCGAGCTGGCCGCCCTCCGCGTAGAAATTGATCGGCGAGCCGTGGCCGACCACGAGCAGGTCGGACGTTGCCGCGCCCAGCGCCACGCGCGTGGGCGAGTTCTGGTCGAGCGTGAAGAGCACCTGGTCGCCGGGCGCGAAGGGACCGGTCGAGCTGGGGGAGGCGCGAATGACGAGCATCGAGCTGATGTTGTCCGCAGGCTGCAGCCCCAGGTCGGGGGCGATGGCGAAGACCTCGAGCAGGCCCGGCACGTTCAGGTCGATGTAGTAGATGTCCGCCGGACTGCCGATGCCCGGCAGATCCGGAAGAGACGGGCTCTGGCGCTGCAGCGTGAAATAGAGCAGATCGCCTTCCCGCCCGGCGTTCTTGTTGCCGTTGGGATCGCCCAGACCGTTGATGTTGTCCTGTTCCCCGGGATTGGGATCGTCGACGGTGATCGGCGCGCCGGGAATGAGGCTGAAGTCGGTACCGCCGGCGTCGCCGCCGTCGC
>CAZZPX010000469.1:0-3340 GCA_964655955.1 uncultured Phycisphaerales bacterium
CTGTCCCTTCTGCGCCCGCCATGCACCACGGGCGATGATGTATACGAACCTGGCGAGGCTGGTTCAAGCGGGAGCATCATAAGGGAATCTTGCGACCCTGTCGCCGACGAATTCGGCAGAACTTCGCACTGGCTTCCCTGCAGCCGGAGGTCTCGCGCGGCGACGAATGGCATCCCCTGAAATTGGGGGGGGTCTCCGTCGTGCGAGCCGCGGGCCTTCCCCGCTGGCGACACGCTCCGCCCCGACGTATCTTCCCGCAATGCACCCTGAGCAACTCCCTCGTGAAGGAACGTCGGAGATCCGCGTCCGCTACTGCGAATGCGATCCCATGGGCTTGGCGCACCACGGCTCCTACGCGGCCTGGCTGGAAATCGGCCGCACCGAGTTGTTGCGCCTCTCGGGCATCACCTACGGCGATCTCGAAAAGCGCGACCTCTTTCTCGCCATCGTCAAGCTCGAAATCCGCTTCAAGAAACCGGCCCGCTATGATGATGTCATCACTGTTTACACCCGCCTCGTCTCCAGCAGCCGCGTCAAGCTGATGCACGAGTATGAGATCCGCCGCGGCGACGATCTGCTCACCACCGCCAGGACCACGCTGGCGGCGATCGACGGACGCGGCCGACCGCAGGCGCTTCCCGACTGGTTGTGCCAACTCGATGAGTGATTTGCGCTCTGGCGCGCGAAGTCCATCCTCGGCTCAACCCGCAGGCCGGTTGATGGCGAGAATCTGCGCCAGCGGTTTTCGTTCGATTGCAGGCACTAGGCACCCTTGAGCGGGATACCCGATGGGGATAAGCAGGTACGGCCGCTCGTTGGCGGGACGATGCAGCAATTCGGCGAGGAAGCGCATGGGGCTGGGCGTGTGCGTCAGCGTGGCGAGCCCCGCGAACTGGGCCGCGGCAAGCAGCATCCCCACCGCGATGCCGACCGATTCCTGCGTGTAGTACGTCTGCCCGCCATCGTCATCATGGGCCAGACGAAACACCACGATGAGCCAGGGCGCGACCTCGAGGAACGGCTTGCGCCAATCCGTCCCCAGCGGATAGAGATCCGCCAGCCACGCCTCTCCTGCCCGCCGGTCGTAGAATTCCCTTTCCTCCTTCTCCGCGGCGAGGCGAATCTCCCGCTTGATCGCCGGATCCTGCACCGCCACGAACCGCCAGGGCTGCTTGTTCGCGCCGGACGGGGCCGTCCCCGCCACCCGCACGATCTCCTCGATCAGTTCGCGGGGGACGGGTCGGTCGGAGAATTCGCGCACGCTGCGGCGCTGGTCCAGCACCTGGTACAGGCCCCGCACCGCCTGCACGGGATCGCCGGGCGGCGTGTAGGGGCGATAGGGCCTCATGCTGGGAACGCTCGTCATTGCGATGCTCTCCGAGGTATGGAGGAAAACTGTGCCATTTTCCTCACAGGCGGCGGCGGCAGGCGACTCCTCATGGTGAACTGTACGTGACAACGCCCCCCTTGCGGAGAATCACCCATGATCAAGCACGCTGGTACCTCTCTCGCCCTGCTGGCCCTCTTCGCCGCGAACGCCGCCGCGCTGGCCGTCGATTCCAGCCAGAACGCCGCCCTGCGCTACTGGCGGGCCTGGACGCAGGTGACGCCCGAACTCGAGGAGGCTGCCAGCGCCGCCTGCCTTTCCTGGCGCGACGACCCCGGCTGGGTGGCGTCGATGGATCCGGAGCTGCGCCGCGTGCTTGAGGACGACAGCATCCTCATCACGACCGTTCTCCGCGCCACCGCCTTCACTGAATGCGACTTCGCCAACGACATTCAGGACGGGTTCTACGCCATCCTGCCGCAATTCGGATCGCTGCGCATGACCGCCCGGCTGCTCGCGATCGATGCGCGCCTTGCAACCGAGGCCGGCGATGTGGATCAGGCGGTGAGCCGCCTCGCCGCTGGCTACGCCCTCGCGCAGCACACCACTCAGGACGATCTCCTGATCAGCGGCCTGGTTTCCATCGCGATCTTCAACCTGATTGACGGCGAGGTGGTGGACCTCGCCGAGCGCGGTCTGCTCTCCGAGCCCGACAAGACGGAACTTTCCGCCATGCTTGCTCGCTTCCCGATGCAGGATCCCTTCGGCCTGCACGCGGGCGTCAAGGGCGAGGCTGAGGTCGGCCTGAAGTGGATGCGCGACATGCTGGGCAGCGGCGATCGCCTGCACGAACTGACCAGCCTGCTCGGCGACACCGGACCGGAAGCGGATCCACAGGCCTGGCAGCGTCTGGTGCAGGTGGTCGAGTCGCACCAGGGATTCGACGAGGCGTACGCCAGTTTCGAGCGCTATTACGCCGATGTGCTCGCCGCCTGGGGCGCCGCGGACGGCACGCAGCGCCTCGAACAGGCCGCCGCCGACGCCAAGGCGGGAAAGTACGGCATCTTCGCCTTCTGGTACGCCCCCTCCCTGGGTCGGGTGCACGAGAACTACCTCAAGTCCGCTCGGCAGTTCGAGGCTGCCAGGGAGCGCCTGCACTGAACCCGTCCGCCGACGAACTGCGCAACGTGCTGCTGGGCTGCCTCACCGGCGACGAGGAGGCAGCCCGGCGGCTGCACGCGCAGCTCGCGCCGGTGATGCTTGCCTACGCCCTCGCCCTGCTGCGCGATCAGGACCGCGCCGCTGACGCCGTGCAGGAGACGCTGTGCCGGCTGCTCCAGTTGACGCGCGACCGCGTCCGCGACATGCAGGACGCGCGGGCGTACGTGCTGGGCATGCTGCGCAACGAGGTGCGGGCGCTGCTGCGCCGGAAGCGCTCGGACGATTCGAGCAGGCTCGCACGCCCAGGCGCACCCGCGCCCGCCTCGCTGCCGCACCACGCGGACGACACGGCGAGTCTGGCGGCGGCGATTCAGAGCCTTCCCGAAGCGCTGCGGGAAGTGCTTCTGCTCAAGCACGTCGCGGGATTGACCTTCGAGCAGATGGCACTGACCACCGGCGAGAACCGCAACACGCTCGCCTCCCGACACAGGCAGGCCGTACAGCAACTGCGGGCGCTGCTGGCGCATCCGAACGCGACGGAGGAACTGAGCCATGCCTGATCATCTTGAAGAGCAACTCGATCGCTGGGGCGAGGCACTGTTGAAACGCGCCGAAGGGCCCGCCGCGGCGACGCAGTCGGAATTCGTCGCGACTGTGCGCCGACTCCGGCCGGCAGCGGCGGCGACTTTCCACGCGCCCGCGCGCCGTTCGCCCCGCGCCATGTGGGCCGCAAGCACGCTCCTCGCGGCCCTGCTGCTGCTGGCCTTGTGGATCGGTCGGGGCCCGGCGCCGCGGGTCCCGCTCCCGCCTCCCGCCGGCCGGCTCGGCGCCGACGGCGCGCGGGGTATCAGG
>CAZZPX010000470.1:0-3329 GCA_964655955.1 uncultured Phycisphaerales bacterium
GATCCTCCCTGCCGTTGGCAAAGTGGTAGATGCGAGAATGTTCGAGGAAGCGGCCGATGACGGAGCTGACGCGGATGTTCTCGCTGAGTCCCTCGACGCCCGGGCGCAGACAGCAGAAGCCGCGGACGATCAGGTCGATGGGCACGCCCGCTTGCGAAGCATCGTAGAGGGCGCGGATGATGCGGCGATCCTGGAGCTGATTCATCTTGGCGACGATGCGCGCGGGACGGCCGGCACGATGATGATCGACTTCGCGCTTGATCATATCGAGGAAGCGATCGCGCATGTTGACCGGCGCGACGAGGAGCTTCTTGTACTTCCGCCTCAGCGAGCGGCCAGTCAGGTAATTGAAGAGTTCGACGACATCCGCGGTGAACTCGGGCTTGGCGGTGAGCAGCGCGAGATCGGTATAGAGTTTCGCTGTTCCCACGTGGTAGTTGCCCGTGCCGATGTGGGCGTAGCAGCGGAGCGCATCCTGTTCGCGGCGGACGACGAGGGCGGTCTTCGTGTGCGTCTTCAGGCCGATGATGCCATAGACCACGTGCACGCCTGCGCGTTCGAGCTTTTGGGCGCACTCGATGTTGCGCTGCTCGTCGAAGCGCGCCTGGAGTTCGACGAGACAGACGACCTGCTTCCCCGCCTCCGCGGCGCGGATGAGATAGTCGATGAAGGGACTGTCGTCGCCGGTGCGGTAAAGCGTCATCTTTATGGCAAGGACCCTGGGATCGTCCGCCGCGGCGCGAATGAACCGCTCGACGCTGGCGCCGAAGCTCTCGTAGGGATGGTGCAGAAGCAGGTCGCCGGCCCGGATGACGCTGAAGATGTCGATCTCGTCGTCGGCGAGGGCGGCGGGAATCTGCGGCGTCCAGGGGGCGCGCTTAAGATGCTTGTGAGGCAGGGCGATGATCGGCTGCAGATCCGTGTAATCGAGTTCGCCGTCAAGCTCGTAAACGTCGTTCTCCGTCAGGTCGAGGTTCTCGATCAGGAAGCGCAACACCCACGGATCCGGCGTCGGGCCGTGCTCGAGGCGAATTGCATTGCTGAAGCGCCGCGCCCGCAACTCATCCGTGATGAGTTCGAGCAGATCTTCCGCATCCTCTTCATCGCGCTCGATGTCGGCGTTGCGCGTAACGCGGAAGGGCATGACGCCGACAATCTCCATCTCCTCGAAGAGTGTCTCGACATTGCGGCGGATCATCTCGGTGAGGCTGACGAAGCGGTAGTGTTCCGGATCGCCGCCTGCCTGCAGCCTCACCCAGGAGGGCAGGATGCCCGACGGGATTTTCACGCGGGCGAACATGCGCTCCTCCAACTCGGGATGGCGCAGCACGATGCCGAGCGAATCGGAGAGGTTCGAGAGAAACGGGAAAGGATGTCCGACGTCGACGGCGAGCGGCGTAAGCACGGGATAGACGTTGGCGGCGAAGTAGGCGCTCGCCTCCTCGCGCTCGGCGGGCGTGAGATCGTTCCAGCCCAACAGTTGGATACCGTTATCGCGCAAGGCTGGTTTGATCTGCTCGTGAAAGCAGCGCGACTGCTTGCGCAGCATGGGAATCACGCGCTCGCGTATCGCGAGAAGCTGCTCCTGCGGCGTGCGGCCGTCGGCGGACTGCGACTGCACGCCCGCGGCGACCTGGCGCTTCAGGCCGCCCACACGCTTCATGAAGTATTCGTCGAGATTGCTCGTGAAGATGCTGAGGAAGAAGACGCGGTCGAGCAGCGGCGTGCGCTCGTCAAGCGCCTCGTGCAGCACGCGATCGTTAAACTCAAGCCAACTCAGCTCGCGGTTGAGAAAGAGCTGCGAGGGATCGCGCTCCTTGATGCCTTCGAGGTCCATGCCGGTGTCGTGATTGAGTTGGATCTGCTCAGTCATGGTGTTTGCTTTCTCCGCCCTGGTTCCACAAAGTGACGGCGGCTTCATCGAGATCCTCGGGGGTGCGGCGGATCCAGGCTGGCGCGACCGCCTGCCGCGCCACCTGCCACAGCAACCCCTCGCGCAGCCCCACGCCGGGAATTAGCATCTTGCTGGCGCCCGTTTCCGCGAAGACGCGTTGCACGATCATCATGGCGATGGCGATGATGTCAGCGCGGTCGGCGCGCAGCTTGAGTTCGTCGCGGCGCTTCTCGATGGACATGGCGAGGAGCGTGGGCAGGATCGTGTCAAGATCGCGACTCTTGATCTTGCCGGTCTTGACCTTGCCCAGTAGTGTTACGCGGAGCTTGCCCATGCGCTCGACGTTGCCCCCCGTGCCGACGCACACGTCGAGGGGGGCATCGCCAAGCTCTGCGCGCAGCAGTTCAGCGACGGCTCCGGCGTACGGCGCGAGCAGTTCGGTGGCGTCGGCCTCCTTCATCCGGCGCTGCCGCAGTTGCGTGAGCAGGCGCACGGGACCGATGGGGAGCGTTTCACAGCCGCACGCTTCGCCGTTGCGTACGACGGTGAGTTCGACGCTGCCGCCGCCCATGTCGAGGATGAGGGCGTTCTTGCCGACGAGGTACACGGCGCGGGCGACGCCGACATGCACGAGGTGCGCCTCCTCCAGCCCGCCGATGATTTCCAGATCGATGCCCGTGGAGTCCTTGACGCGGCGGACAAGCTGCTCGCCGTTGTCTGCCTCGCGGGTGGCGGACGTGGCGATGGCGCGCACGTGCGAGACCTCGTACTCGTTGAGCAAATCGCGGAACTTCTCGAAAGTCTCGATGGCGAGGGCGATCGTCGTCTCGCTGAAATGACCCTGTGCGAAGACGTCGGCGCCGAGCCGCACCGGCTCGCGCAGCTTGAACACCTCGACGAGAAAAGAGGTCTCGTCCACGGCGCCGATGACGATGCGCATGGCGTTGGAGCCCACGTCGATGGCCGCGACCTTGGTGACGTAGTCGATCACGGCGTCGGCCTCGCGCTGGCCTCCTCCCGCAGGAGGCACTCGATGAGCACCGGACGAAGCAGGGCCCGCTCCAGCAGGTCGGCCTTGCGCTGGGCGTAGAACTGCTCGGCCCCGGCGTCCTCGTCCACGATCGCGCGCACCCGCAGGCCATCGGAATCACTGTGACAGCTCAGCGTCTGCACGACGGCGCGATGCGTGCGATCCAGACCGTCCGCGACCCGCAGCATCCCCGCGAGGAGTTCGACGAGGCGTTGCGCGGCCGCGTCAAGCTGTCGGAAGAGCTTGTGCTTGTGCTTGGGCATGGCTTTGCGATGATAGCGCGCAATGCAGGCGATGACGCGACGCTCCGACTCGTCGAGCGGCAGGGCGGGCGTCTCGAGAATGAGCTTGGCGGCGGTCTTGTGATGCGCCTCCTGACCTTCCACCCAGCCGACATCGTGCAGC
>CAZZPX010000471.1:0-3313 GCA_964655955.1 uncultured Phycisphaerales bacterium
CGGCGCCTGGCGCCATCGCTCCCGTGCGCGGCGTCTGCACGAGCGTGGGCGGCGTGACGCGCTCCGTCGCGCGCCGGGCCGGTGCGGCGCTCGCAGCGCCGGCCTCGCCCGCCGCCACCCACGTCGGGGCCGAGCCCGCCGTCTCGTCAGGCGCTGCGTCCGTCGGCTGGGAAGCGGCGGTCGCTGTCGACGTCGGCCGCGACGGTTCCTCATTGCTCGTCGCCTCCGCCTCGCCTTGGGGCCCGCGCGCGATGTCGAAGAGGCGGTTGCGCACCTCTGCGGCGCTTTGTGGCCGATCGCCGGGCTTCTTGGCGAGCAGTTCCGCCACGAGCCGCCGCCAGCGCGGATCCCCGCACTGCTCAGGCGTCAGCCTGGGCACATCGGCGCGGCGATGGCAGTCGCTCAGCCGGATCGGGTTGGTCTCCTGGTAGGGCAGTTCGCCGGTCAGACACTGATACGCCACCACGCCAAGCTGGTACAGGTCGGTGCGGGCGGTCATGGGCCCGAACTCGACATCGTCGAACTGCTCGGGAGCCATGTACTGTGGCTTGCCGGCAGCGGGGACGAGGCTGTCGGGCTCGGTGACCGCGTCGCGGGCTTCCTGTGAGCCGGGAAAGGCGATGCCGAAGTCCGCGAGCAGCGCATGCCCTGAGCCGCTGCGCGTAGTCTTGAGCAGGATGTTGGAAGGGGTGACGTCGCGATGTATCAGCGGTCGCTCAAGACTGTGTGCGTGAACCAGGGCGTCGGCGACCTGGGCGAGCAGGGAGGCGGCGAGGGTCGGGTCGAGGCGACCTTCGGCGGCGAGCAGATCGGCCAGCGAGCGCCTGCCTTCCTCGCCCACGATCGGCGTGACGAAGTAGAGCGGCCCGGCGTCGGGATCCGGCGAGAAATTGAGGATCGGGAGGATATGGGGATGGTGCAGCGTGACGGCGGTGCTGATCTCGCGCATGAAGCAGCGGCGAAAGGCGGGATCTCCGGCGTAGATCGGATCGATGATCTTGAGCGCGACAAGCTGGCTGAGCGTCCGGGAGCGGGCACGGTAGACGGCCCCCATCCCGCCGCGACCGAGTTGATCGACAATTTCCCAGCCGGGGACTTCAGGCAACGCGATGTGGACTGGATCGGTCATACGCTGAGCCGGCGCGGGCGAGTGCCGACATCGGAACTGTATCCGAGGGGCGGCGGCGAGGGTACGCGCTGACGCCCATGCATGGATGCGGCTCGATGAGAGGCGTGCGCGGATGATTTTGGCCCGGGGCGGCAGTACGGGACGGGGCGGCAGCGTTGGAGAGTTGCGGCAACGCCCGCGCCGGACGCCTGTCAACCTTGCGTACACCGGGTTTTTGCAGTAGTTTCCGGCCTGTCTGGCGGCGCCAGTGAACGGTATCGGTGCACTGGGATTTTGTCTTGATGCGAGAATCCGCTCCACAGTCCGGCGCCCTTCACTCCGCACGCCGGGTGCGTTGCCGCAGATCGAGTCGCCTGATCGGGAACACCAGCGGCCGGCGCCTCGAACCAATGAACGTCTCCGCCATCTCTCGCACGCGCTTCGTGCAGCACCTGAATACGTGAGGACAGGGTCATCATGGCAAAGAGCCCCTATCGTCGTCAGTCCCGTCGTTTGATGTCGCTCGCCGGTCGGGCCCATGCCGTCGAGCAACCCGTCCTCGAAATGCTGGAAGAACGTCGACTGCTGACAGTGCTCACCGTGCCCGACGCGGACAACCCCATGGCCCCCGGGCTGGATACCGACAACTACCCCGAAGCTGTCTTCTTCACCTACTACACCCAGCCGCTACTCACCTACGAGCCGGACATCGAGGTGGAGACGCTGGCGATCGGCGTGCGCTTCATCCTTTCCGGAACGCCCGGAGCAAAGGTGGAGATCAAGGACCTGTTCGGGCGCAACCTGTACTTCCGGCCGACGCCCGAGTCACTCGCGCCGCCGCGCATCGCCTTCGAGCCCGCCGGTGAGGCTGCTGACGGGACGGTCAATGCGGATGGCGAATTCGTCTTCGAACCCAACGGGTCGGCGGCGTACGAGACAGGAACGGATTCGGTCGAGTCGGTCGTGGTGGATGTCAATGACGACGGCCTGGACGATCTGTTTACGGTCAACGCCTCAGGCGGGATCGCGGTTTCGATCGCGTACGGTCAGGGCGAGCCCGAGGATCCGGTCGAGGAGACGCCCGCTGAGCCCGACGGCACGTTCGGCGACTACATCAACACTGATGAGGATGGCGAAGAGTTCCCGGCAGTGCGCTTCCTCGAGTATCCGGGCGGAACGTCGCAGGCGAGCGGACTGGCCGTCGCCGACGTCACACCCGAGAACGGCGTCGACCTGCCCGACATCATCGTCAGCTTCAAGGGCACCGACAACATCGCGATCTTCGAAAACCTGGGCACAGAACAGATCGACGACGAGGGCGAGGAGTTCAACTTCCTCGGCTTCGGTCCTGCGACGCTCGTCGATGTCGGCGACGCGCCCGTCGACGTGAAGGTCGACGGCAACGGCCACATCTGGGTGCTCAACCAGGGCGACGAAACCGTGCAGCGCGTCACTTCCTCGACGCTGCTCCGAGACGTCTACAGCATCACCGGCAGCCTGCAGGATCGCTCGCTGATCGACGCGGACAACGACGGCACGGGCGACGGCCTGGGGGCGGCCAACGCCCAGTACATCACGATCGGCCGCTCCGCCGATGACACGCTGCGCGGCTACGTGAGCTTCCGCCTGCCTGCGGACCTGCTGCAGCAGGTGATCGACAATCCGGATCAGTACATCACCCGCGCAACGCTGCTGGTGGGTGGCGTGGAGCCGAATCCCGACATGGGGTATGACATCCAGTTGTGGATGTCCAGTGAGCCACAGGCGGGGGCCGCGGCGGTCGTCGGCGACTATCACGACGACGACAAGTTCGATACGCGGATCGACACTGACGCCAATCCCTTCCTCTCGTCGAATTCCACGGATCTGGATGAAGCCGGCGAGGTGTACCAATTCCCCTTCGGCACGCTCGATGTACAGATGCTCATCGACGCCGCCAACAACGGCACGCCGTATCTCCACTTCCGGATGGACGGCACGCACCCGCTGTTTGGCATCGATGAGAGCGAGTTGTCGCAGCAGGAGCTTGACCAGCTCAACGCGCTGTCGCCGTACCGCCTCAACGCGCGCGATCAGGGTCTGGACGCCACGGTGCCGACGCTGACCATCACGCTGTCGGACACGTTCTCCGGCGACGATGTGTACAAGGTCGGCGAGGTGCCCACCAGCCTGCTCATCGCGCCGGCGCACGGCGCCGCCCCCGAT
>CAZZPX010000472.1:0-3311 GCA_964655955.1 uncultured Phycisphaerales bacterium
GCGGCCACGCGCTACATCGAGCCCGAGGCCGCCGCGGTGTGCGAACCGCTCGCGCGCCTGTGCAAGCTGCTGCTGCAGAGCGAACGGCTGCCCGTCGACATCGCGGAGCCCCTGTACTTCGGCATCGCCACCGACACCGGCTGGTTTCGCTTCAACTCCGTGCGCCCCGAGACGTTCCACCTGGCGGCGGAATTCGTCGCCAGCGGCGTCGCTCAGTCAGCGCTCTACCGCCAGATCGACCAGGGCGACGATGTGCCCAGCCTCATCCTGCTGCGCAAGGCGCTCGATTCCATGGAGCTGCTGAACGACAACGCCTCGGCCCTCATGCTGCTGACGCAGCAGGATATGAAGGATGCCAGAGCTGAACCGGATGACACGACCGGCTTGATCGATGTGCCGCAGCGCGTGCAGAAGATTCGCCTCGTCTGTCTCGTCGTCGAGTTGCGGCCGGACCTCACCAAAATATCCCTGCGCAGCAAGCCCGGCGATAAGCCAGGCGAGCCGTTCGTGAACGTGGATCTGCTCGCAGGGGTGTTCGGCGGCGGCGGACACGTGCACGCGGCGGGCGCAAAGGTCGCGCGCCCGGTCACCGATGTGATCCCCGAACTGCGCGCGCTGCTGGAGGATCCCGAGGAGTTCCTCGGCCTGCACGAAGAGCTTTCCAGCCGCCTTGAAAGCCCCGCGTAGCTGCGGCTGCGCGCAGGCCGGCTGCCCGCAACCTACACGCCGACCGCGGAGAGTATCCGCCTGCAACGGCACAAAGGCTGGTACGGCGTCGCCGGCTGCAGCGCACTGACCTCTACAGAGAATCGTGCGCAAAACTCCGCGTCGTCTCCGGCTGCCGCGTCCAGCAAGTGCGCCGCCCCGCCGCCGCTGAGCGCGACGACGCTGCCCGTCGACAGCGCGGGCGTCAGCCGATCGCGCGTGTTGCAGAAGATGTCGCGACTGCCGATGCGGCGCGCAAGCGCCGGGGCCTTGCCCGCCTTCTCGCTCCAGATCGTCGTCGCGCCGAGCGCCGCGCCCGTGGCGCTCAGCTTGGCGAGCGCCTCATCCGGTGTGCGGAAGCTGATGGCGCAAACGCCCGGCCCGCCGAGCCCACGTTGCGCAACGGCCTGATCCGGCCGCACGCCAGTGAGGAGCGCCGGGGCCGTGAGAAACCGCGTCCGCTCCTTCGCGGCGGACTCGAATCGTTGCACGTCAACCCCCTCATCCTTCGCCGTCGCGAGCAGCGCTTCGAAAGCGCGCAGTCGCCGCTCGCCGGGCAGCGGGCCGAGTTCGACATCCGCTTCGAGCGCCTGGCCGCAACGGACCGCTGCCAGGCGCAGCGACAGCAGCTTCAGTGTCTCGCGCGCGCGGGCTTCCTCGACGAAGAGATGGCAGCCCGGCCTCTCCCCCGGCAGGCTCGGCGTCAGCGCCTGCCGCACTACGCCTTCCACCGCCTGATCGAGATCGCAGTCGGCGAAGAGGAGCGCTGGGCGAATCGCCTCGCTGCGTGCCTCGCCTTCTGCCGTGGTGAAGACGCCATTCTGCGCGTCGACACCGGAGGCGACCGCTTGCTCGACACTCTCCGCATCAAGCGCGACCACCGACACGGATGCGCCGCCTGCGTCGCTCGCCTCGAGCAACTCGAGCAGTCGTCGTGCGGGCGAGGCTGCGTACTCGTCCGTCACCAGCACCACGGCAACGCCGCGGCAGAGCGCCGGGGCGAGCGCGTCGATGCACGTCGCGAGCGCCTGATCCGCCGTGACCGGCACGACGACGACCGCGCCGCGCGCCGCATCATCGTCACCCTGTACGTGCGGCAGCACAGGCGCCAGGCGCGCAAAGTGCCGCAGCCCCGCCGCACAGACGGGCACATCGTCGTGCAGCGTGCGTGCGACCGGCCGCCCCGTCGCCTCGGCAACGATCCGCGCCAGCGCGTCGCTGTCCTTCTGCACAGCCGCGGCGAACGACTGCAAGGCCGCCGCGCGCTGGTCCGGGCTCGACCGCCCGTGCGCCTGCGACTGCCGCTGCACCTCGTTGACCGCGTCTCGCACGCTGGCCGCCGCGCTCTTCTCAACCATGTCGCTCCTCCCTTTCCCGGTGAGTTCGCAGGACTGCGATCTCGGCGATCAGCTTGTCGACGAGCGAGGAAGCGCCGATGCGAAAGTGCGCCTTGTCGAGCCACGCCTCCCCGAGCGTGTCCCGCACCAGGTTCAGGTAGCAAATCGCGTCCTCGCCGCTGCCGATGCCGCCCGCGGGCTTCATGCCGATGCGCCGGCCGCTGCGCAGGAATTCAGCGCGAATCGCCTGCAGCATGACGAGCGTCGCGTCGAGCGTCGCCGCGGGCTTCACCTTGCCGGTGCTGGTCTTGATGAAATCAGCGTCGGCCGCGATGGCGAGATCGCTCGCCAGGCGGATGTTGTCGTACGTCGCCAGTTCGCCCGTCTCCAGGATGACCTTGAGGTGCGCGTCGCCGCACGCTTGTTTGACAGCACAAATCTCGTCGCTCACGCGCTGCAGGTCGCCGCTGAGAAACGCGCCGCGGTTGATCACCATGTCAACCTCATCGACGCCGTCGGCGACGACCGCCTCGACCTCGGCGAGGCGCGACCTCAGGTGATACTGCCCGCTGGGAAAGGCGGTGGCGACGCAGGCGACCTTCACTTCCGAACCTGCCAGAAGCTGCTTCGCTTGCCCGACGAACAGGGGATACACGCACACCGCCGCCGGCCGCGGCAGATCGGGTAGCTTCGACGATGGATGCAGCGCCTTGCTGCACAGGTCGCGCACGCGCCCCGGCGTGTCCGCGCCTTCCAACGTCGTGAGATCAACGACCGACAGCGCGAGACGCAGCGCCGCCTCGCGCGCCCGCCCGGCGAGCGTGCGGCGCTCGATCTCGCGCACTCGCTCGTCGACGCCGACCGAATTGACGCGCGGCCGCTGCATGCGGGCAGTGTAGTGTGCGCGGAGCGGGCGCGCCGGTTCCGCTCTTCACTCGTTCAACTCAAGAGGACCTCGATCCCCGGGCTCGACTCCCGTTTACAGACGTTTGAGCAGGTCATCCACCGCGGCCTTGAGCTGCGGGTCGTTGCCCTCCACCTCGTCGCCCGGGTCCATCGGCACGATGATGTCCGGCACGGCGCCATTGAGTTCCATGTCCGTGCCGTCCGGCAGGTACCAGCCGCGCAAGGGCAGGCGGAAGAGCGCCCCGTCGATGAGCCGCGTCCCGCCGGTCGAGATGACCCCGCCGTACGTCGGCACGCCCACCAGCGTCCCGCGCCCGAGCGTCTTGATGGCGTGGGAGAAGATCTCCGCGTTGGAGAAGCTCT
>CAZZPX010000473.1:0-3297 GCA_964655955.1 uncultured Phycisphaerales bacterium
CGCGTACGCCGATGCCGGCGCTGAGTCCTGCCTTCCACCACGAAGGCATTTCAAGGTAGTTGAGCGATTGGAGTCCGAAGCCGAAGAGGCGCTCGGAGAAGGCCAGGCCGTTCGCGGTGTACTCCGCGGTCGCATCGCCCACCGGATTGGGGACGGTGAGCCGATCGAGCGGAACGACGATGCCGCTGTCGATGGGGCGACCTTCCTTGTCGTAGAGATGGTGCGGATAGGTCAGCTCGGTGTTGTTGTTGATCCTCGAGTCGAGGCTGAACCACTGCACGCCGTCGTAGGACCACTCGATGGCGCAGCTCGTGACGCCGACCGCGAGCGTGCTGCGGGTGAGCATGAGTTCGCTGCGCGACATGCCGGTGGGCGCGATCTCGGTGCGCCAACTGACGCCGCCCGACGTCCAGTTCTCCGGGCTGACCCAGTCGCTGTGCGGCGTGTCGTCGGCGCTCCAGTCGTGGGGGAGAAGCTGGGCCATGCGCATGATCATCTGGCGATCGCGCTCCTCACCGGCCCAGGTAAGCAGCGCCATGTCCATCGAGTCGGGATTGAGAAAGTCCGCGGTCTGCGTGAGCGGATATGAGGAGAGAGCGCCCATGTCGGTGGCGGCGATGTCGACCAGGCCGGAGGCGAGGGGAACGCCGTCCGCCACACCGGTTCCCACGTCGAAGGCGTGGAAGGGGTTGCGCACGAATTGGCGATCGCCGCCGCTGGAGACGGGGCTGTAGGTCAGGACGAGCGGCTGGCGCATGTAGGCCCAGCGGTTGGGGCTGGCGTTGAGGCCGCCGCTGCGCCAGAGCGCATTGTCCTCCAGCGCGCTCTGGAGCCCGGAGACATCGTAGGGGCCGTCGCCCCGCTTCCAGGGGACGAGCCCGCCGAGTTGCACGCCGTGACCGTAGTACACCCGCGCCACGCGCGACTGCACCTGAATGCCCACGCCGCCGCCGAGGCCCGACTGCGAGAACTGCGCCGTGGTGAAGTTGCCGTTGACGAAGAAAGCCATCTCGTCGGCGCGTCGCGACTCGCCGCCCTTAGTGATGCGGCGGTTGCGGATCACCATATAGCCGTCGCGGTTGATGTTCTCGAAGTCGTCGCGCATGACCCGCTCGATCGCTGAGGCAAGCGTGTCCAGTTCGGCGCGGGAGCGGCCGATGCGAACGGTCTGGCTGCTGCTCTGGAACACGGAGGCGACGCCCAGGGTGATGAGCACCACCGCCGCCACCGCCACGAGCAGTTCCGAGAGCGTAAAGCCGCGGCGGGCGGGAGCATCAGTTGTTGGTCTCATGGCATTCATCTCACTTGCCTCGCAAGCGCCGCGGGCGCGCTTGCCACGCGCCGGCTCACAGGCCCGCTCCGGACTTGAAGGTGCGCACGTCGATCAGCACTGGCGGTGTGTCGAAGTACACGAAGCGCAGCGCCTTGACAGTCGGCAGGGCATCCATGTCGTTGAAGCGCAGCGCCTGCGCCTCCGTGGGTTCGGGCGCGAATTCCAGGTATGTGCTGTTGTCCACGTCGCGAATGCGCGCGATCTTCCAGGCATTGCCGTCCGAGTCGAGCAGCCACTGCCGCGGCTCGCGCAGGGCGGCGAGCATCGCATCCGCGTCGCGCCCCATGCCCGTCCAGCGGAACTTCTGCCCGGCGGGACGCGCCGGGTCGTACTCGATCACGTTGGGCAGATCGGGCATCATCGGCGCGCTGTATTGCAGCGTCGAGCCGCTCGGCTTGGCGATGACCGGGCGCGGCAGATCGTAGGGATCGAGGTCCTGCGTCTCGCTGACGATGCGCGCGAATTCGGGATCGACGCGCCGCAGGATCAGCGCCAACTGCACGTCGCCGGCCATGTGTCTCGAAGCGGTGAGCGCTGTGGGTATATCCGTCGATTCGGGGCGGCGAATAAGCAGATCCCAGATCATGCGCGGCGCCTCGATCGAGGGCCACAGTCGCTGCCCCTGGTTCAACAGGAGATCCGAATCGGCGACCTCCTGCAGGGGATTGCCGGGCGTCGCCCGCGTGTACATGCGCAGCGTTCCCAGACGGCCGACCCCGCGCACCGGATCCTTCATGTTGACCGACGTGACGCTGTAATCGGGCATCCAGACGTCGGGCGGATCCGTCTCGCGGATCATGCTGGTGAAGCCTTCATTGAGCCGATCGCTGGCGAGCATGGGATGCGTGAGCAGCCTGCCGTAGATCTCGTTGGCGGCGGTGACGCCTTCGAGATCGTCCGAGCCGCGGCGCTGCAGTTCGATGCCCGCGGGGAAGATGGCGGCGAGGCTGAGGAAGCCGATCGCCAGGATGAAGATCGCCATGAGCGCTTCGATGAGCGTGAAGCCGCCGCGCCCATGCCGCCCGGGATGTGCTGGTGCGCGTGTCATTGGGGAGGATTCCTCATGATCATGCCCGTGAAGCGGTTGAAGACGATCGGGTCGGTGTTCTCGTCGAGGTAATGGAAGATCGCCTCGTATTCGTCGTAGGTGACGCCGTCCGCTGCGAAGTACTCATACGGCTGGACGTAAGACCCGTCGCCGTCGTATCCCAGTCCGAAGAGTGTCCCCGTCGCCTCGTCGACCGCGGCGTTGGCGACGCGCTCGACCAGTTCATCGACGGAGTAGAGCGCCAGCGCCGGGGTAGGGCGAGCCTGCACGCAGCGCTTTCTGATGTAGTCGAAGTCGATGTTCGTCAGCCCGGAGAAGGGCGGATCCGGCTGGAGATACACCAGGGCCCTGGGCGTGCGGAACTGTTCATTGGAAGTGATCGCTGCGCCCGAGCCCGCGGCGAAACGGATCATGAAGGTCTGGCGCGTGTCGGTGTCGAAGCCGAAGTCCGACTCGGGAAAGACCCACGCCACGTCCTTCTGCTGCTGATTGCTGAAGCCGTGATCGTACCAATCGGTGGTAGCGCCGTAGGCCAGGCCGCGCACCTCCCAGCCCGGCGGCAGGTTGCGCTGCCGGGTGCCTTCGACCGGCGCGAAGATGTCGTAGCGGGTGGCGTTCACGGGTGGATTGGGATACCCCTCGGGCAGCCCCTCGAGGCGCTGCGAGGCGACCAACAGCGAATAGAGGCGCTTCTCGCGCTCATAGAGGAAGATCACAGCCGTATCTCCCTGGTCGCCGCGCATGGCGAGGTTGCGCGCCTGGTTCAAGACGACGCTGAGCGTGTTCTCCGCCGACGAGGCGTTGAGATTCGCCTGCATCGAGCGGAAGGTCGGCACGGTCATGATCGTGAGCACGATGATGATCGCCACCGCGACCATCAGTTCGAGGATGGTGAAGGCGGCGGTGGGCCGAGGCG
>CAZZPX010000474.1:0-3277 GCA_964655955.1 uncultured Phycisphaerales bacterium
ATCCGGCAGCGTAGCCTGGGCGTGCACATGCCGCCGCGCTCGATGTCACCTCTCGTCCCGAACTGCGTCCGCCGCGCTTCCAGGAACGGCATCACGCACAGGAACCACGCGCCGAAGATGGCCGACATCGCGAGGAGCAACGGCGTGCTCAGTGCTTCAAACTCGCGCTCGAACCAGTCCGCGTCGAAGATGGCCCACACCAGGCAAATGGCGAGCAGGACGTACCACCACCAGCCCGCTCGCTTGATCTGGTGCAGGATGACCTTCGGGCTCGGCTTGGGGCGGCGCGCCGCCATCTCGCGCCGCCGCTGCGCCGCTCCGCGCCGCGTCCGACTCGGGCAGGTTGTTTCGTGGCCTTGGGGCTCTTCATCGAGACTGGCGCCACAGTGGAAGCAGCGTCGTTCCTCAGCAGCCAGGCGAACCAGTTTCGCCCGCACGTACTTCCCCATGAGGGGTGCGTAGAGCAGCGCCGTGGCACCAGCGATCGTTGCCATGACCACGAATGACATATCGACGGGGGCGTCCGGATCGGTGGTGTAGGCGACCAGCATCAGGATCAACACGACCCCCGCGAAGCCGCCGACCACAGCAAAATTCACGCGCCAGACCCGCCAATAGTCGGCGTACGCCTCGCAGAACGGCGTCGTCGTGCGGCCGATGCTCATGTACGCGCCGATCGTCACGGACCACACAGCCGCCAGCGCCAGCAGGCTGTACGACAGCGTCCCCAAGGGTCTCTGATCCAGCGTGTGCACGTACGGCAGGAGACTCACGGCGACCATGAGCGCCGTCACGCCATACGCCAGCGCCAGCAAGAGCGCCGGCACACGCCAGTACCAGGGCAGACGCAGCAGGGTCCGCATGATCGGCCTCCGCGTCTTTCAGCATACCGTGGTGCGGCGGCCCCGCCTGTCCATCTGTGGCGCTCTGGAGACACGAACGGTCTGATCGCGACAGAGCCGCAAGGGCAGGCGTGGCCAGCGAAGACGCATCGCACACGTGTCTTTCCCGCGAAGGGGGGAATCCAGTGCGACGTGGCCCGGTCCGGAGTTGAAAGATCATCGCGTGGCGGCCGCCGTATCCGCCTGCGCGGGGATGACGGAAGCGGATCGGACAACGGACTGAAGCCCCCACGCCAAAGCGACTATTCTTCCTCTTCGTCGAGTTCCACCCGGCCGATCTGGCCGCCGGCGCGATGCACGCGCTCGGTCAGTTCGCCGGGATCCTTGCCCTTGTCGATCATTTCGTCGGCGGCGATCATGCCGCGCGAGTAGAGCGACCAGAGGTGATCGTCAAGAAGCTGCATGCCGAACTTCTTGCCGGTCTGGATCGCCGAGTCGATACGGAAGGTCTTGTTCTCGCGGATGAGGTTGGAGATGGCGGGCGTGACGACGAGGAACTCGTACGCCGCCACCATGCCGGGCTTGTCGATGCGGCGGAGGAGCACCTGGGAGAGGACGCAGATGAGCGAGGTGGAAAGCTGCACGCGCACCTGCTCCTGCTGGTTGGTGGGGAAGGCGTCGATGACGCGGTTGATGGTGCCCGCCGCCCCCGTGGTGTGCAGCGTGCCGAAGACGAGGTGGCCCGTTTCGGCGGCGCGGATGGCGGACTCGATCGTCTCGAGGTCGCGCATTTCGCCGACGAGAATCACGTCCGGGTCCTGGCGCAGCACGCGGCGCAGCGCCTCGGAGAAGCTCGGCGTGTCGACGCCGACTTCGCGCTGATTGATGATCGATTTCTTGTGGACGTGGTAATACTCGATGGGGTCTTCGATGGTGACGATGTGCCGATCGAGATTGGTGTTGATGTAGTCGATCTTGGTGGCGAGCGAGGTCGTCTTTCCCGAGCCGGTCGGGCCGGTCACGACGAAGAGCCCGCGGGGGCGGCGGATCAGTTCCTTGCAGATGGGCGGCAGGCCGATCTCCTCGAAGGAGAGGATCTTGTTGGGAATCTGCCGCAGCACGATGGCGAGGTTGCCCTTCTGGCGAAAGACGGAGACGCGGAAGCGAGCCGACTCGCCGTAGGCGAAGCCGAAGTCGCAGGTGCCTTCCTCCTGGAGTTCCTGCTGGGAGCGTTCGGGCGTGATCGACTTCATGAGCGCCACGAGATCGTCGGGTTCGAGGACCTTGGTCTGCAGGTCGACGAGCCGGCCGCTCTTGCGCAGACAGGGGCGCCTCTGCACGGTGAGGTGAAGGTCGCTGGCGCCTTGCTTGACGACCGTGTCGAGCAGTCGGTCGATTTGAATGGTGGACATGGGGTGTGTTCTCTGCGGCTCGACTCAGGCGCGTCGGCGGAGTGGAGCGGCAAGGTGGTTGGAATTGTCAGACCGCCTGGGCGACGCGGGCGATTTCCTCCGGCGTGGTGTCGCCGCGCAGAATCTTGATCTTGCCGTCCCCGAGCAGCGGCCGCATCCCCTCCGCCAGCGCCGCGCGGCGCAGCTCCGACACGGTCGCCCGCTTGAAGGCAAGCTCGCGGATCTCCGAGGTCATGGTCATCATCTCGAAGATGGCCTTTCGGCCCTTGTCGCCGGTGTGATTGCAGGCCTCGCACCCCTTCGCCTGATAGATCGTGTTGCGCGCCAGGTCTTCGGGCTTGATGTCCACGAGATGCATCAGCTTCGGATCGGGCTCGGTGTTCGGCTCACGGCACTTCTTGCAGATCATGCGGATCAGCCGCTGCGCCATGATCGCCTGGATCGAACTCGCCACGAGGAACGGCTTGACGCCCATGTCGATCAGACGCGTGATCGCCGAGGGCGCGTCGTTGGTGTGCAGCGTCGAGAAGACGAGGTGGCCCGTGAGGGCGGCCTGAATGGCGATGTCCGCCACTTCCTGGTCGCGGATCTCGCCGACGAGGATGATGTTCGGCGCCTGACGCAGCATCGAACGCAGAATCGCCGTAAACGTCAGCCCGATGCCCTCGCGCACCTGGCACTGGTTGATGCCGGTGAAGTTGTATTCGACGGGATCTTCCGCGGTGATGATCTTGCGGTCGGGGCGGTTGAGGACGTCGAGCGCTGAGTACAGCGTCGTCGTCTTGCCCGAACCGGTGGGCCCCGTCACCAGGAAGATGCCGTTGGGCCTTCGGATGATGCGGTTGAACGCTTCGAGGTTGTCGGACTCGAAGCCGAGGTTCTCCAGACCGATGCGCACGGAATCGGGGCGCAGAATACGCAGCACCACCGACTCGCCGTGGTATGCCGGGCACGCCGACACACGAAAGTCGATGAGGCTGTCATCGACGGTCATCTTGATGCGGCCGTCCTGCGGCACGCGCT
>CAZZPX010000475.1:0-3271 GCA_964655955.1 uncultured Phycisphaerales bacterium
CGGCCGGGTGGCCCGGAGCGAAGGGGGGGGGGGGCGGGGTTACTGCGGGGCGGGCTGGTCTTCGAGGAGCATGACGTCTTCGGCGATGATGATGAAGATGCCCAGTGCCTCGTCAAAGCGGACGGGACCGGTCACGCCGACCACTTTGTCGATGTAGCGCTGGATGCCCTCGACCGTGCCGGGGTCGACGTAGGCGCGGGTGCGGGTGCTCAGCGTCGCCAGCGACTGGAGGCGATACAGCTTGGGCAGATTCGCACCGGTGTAGACGGTCGAGGGAAGCAGCTTCCCGGAGAGGTTGTACACGCCCTTGCCCTTGAGCGCGTCGACCTGGCGGGCGAGGGCTTCACTTTCCTCTTCGGCTGCGGCGAGGGCGCCCTCGGCCCGCAAGAGCGATTCCTGCACGCGCTGACGGATCTCGAGCGTTCGCCGCCGCACGTCCAGCGCTTTGCGCTGCGATTCACTCAGGTCGAGGGCATCGGCGGTTCGTTCGTACTCGTGGAGGGCGGGGTCGAATTCGGCGACGCGAATATCCTCGGCGAGCAGGATCTGCGTCAGCTTGGCGAGCTGCGCGGGAGTCATCACGCCGGCTTCTTCGGCCTGAAGTTCGAGCGCGGACTTCTGCGGCTCGGCAGGCGGGGCCTCATCGGTAGGCTGGGCTTCATCCGTTGCGGCGTCGGGCTCTTCGGCGGGCTGGGCGGTGTCATCCGCGGGCGTCTCAGCGCCCGTCTCGGCCGGCTGCTCTGCGGGTGTTTCGGGTTGCGGGGCCGGCTGGGCGTCGAGCGCTTCGCCGGTCAGCTCGGCGACGCTCTGGCGATAGGTGCGGCTCTGGTCCTCGCTTGCCGGTCCCAGGGCGCTGAGAGGCAGCCAGCCGCCCGCGGAAGCCGGGGCGATGACGCGCAGATACTGCGCGCCGTTCTCGCGAAAGCGTTCGACGACGGGAAGCGAGACGCCGGGCTCCGCGACGGTGAGTGCGAAGAGGCTGGAGGCGACGCCGCCGCGATCGGGGGCGAGGATCTGCACGCGGCTGGTGGTGATGACGACGTCATCCGACTCGCCGGGGCCCACCGCCGACGCGGGCACATACCCTTCCACCGGCTTGAGTTGCGAGCGCACGAGCGCCCAGTCGTAGCGTTCTTCGAGCACCTCGACGACGTCCCCCTGCGACACCTGGCCGATCTGGTAGTAGACCCGGCCGGGCAGGGCCTTGAGGGGCATGTCGCGGACGATCACGGCGTATTCGGTCGGTGCGGGCTGGGCGGCGGCGGCGTGGGGCAGGCAGAGGACGCCGAACAGCAGTGCCAGGCAGGTGTGCAGTTTCATGCTGACCTCCTCGTTGGGAGCGTGCGGTGCGATGGCTGCGCCGACCGTGCCCGGGGCGCAGCACTGATAAAGCATACCCCTTTTGACCTCAGGTGCGTCGAGGGATACGCTCGCGGCCTGATTCAGCCACAGGAGATCGCAGCGTGGACATGCTCAATCGACCCGCAGGCAGGACCTCTGTCGCCGTGGCTCTGGCGGTTGCGTGCTGGGTGCCGGGATGTGTTTCGCCGCTGGCCCGCGACGGCGTGGAGCAGATGCAGGCGTCGATCCAGCAGGCGGCGTCGGCGGAGTTGACGGATGCCCGGCGCACGCCCGAGCCGCTGCCGATGCCCGATCGCACGGAGGAGGTCTTTCGCACGTTCACGCCGGAGCGCCTGGAGGAGCTGGAGGAGATTTCCGGGCTCGAGTCGTACGCCCAGATTCCCTTCGACCTGGGGCCGGATTTGTTCGGCGAAGAGAGCGAGGCGGTGGGGCTGACGCTGCACCAGGCGCTGGTGTCGGCGCTGGAGCACAATCCGGAGTTGCAGTCGGCGCGGCTGAGCCCGGCGATCAGCGAGGCGGATGTTGTCGCCGCCGAGGCCCTCTTCGACGTCACGCTGTTTGCGAACCTCGAGTTGAACTGGCTCGACCAGCCGCAGGTCGTGACGAGTTCATCGGGCGTGGCGTTCGGTTCGCGCGCGAGCGTGCGGAAGACGCGGTCGCTGGAGACGGGCATTCGCAAGGCGCTGACGAGCGGCGGGCAGATCACCCTCTCGACGACCACGGAGCGGGCGGACAACGGCTCGCCCGGTCTGTCGTACTTCCCCGATCCGAGCTACACGACGGGCGTGCTGCTGGGCATCACCCAGCCGCTGCTGCGCAACTTCGGATCCGACGTGGCGCTCGCCGAGGTGCGCGCGGCGCGCGACCAGCATCGCCAGGACATCGAGGGGCTGCGTTCGCGCATGATCGGCGTGATCAACCAGACGGAGCAGGCATACTGGCAGTTGGCGCAGGCGCGGTGGAACCTGCTGATCCGCGAGCGGCTGCTGCGGCGTGGCATCGAGACGCGCGACCAGCTCAAGGCGCGCAGCGAGTTTGACGTGACGCCGGCCGAGTTGTCCGACGCGGTGGCGCGAGTCGAGAGCCGGCGGGCGGACGTCATCAGCGCCAAGGCGCTGGTGCGTCGGGCGACGGACAACCTGAAGCTGCTCATGAACCATCCGGACCTGCCCATGGGCAGCGAGACGCTGATCGTGCCCAGCGATGTGTTCGTCAACGAGCCGGTGGCGTTGAGCCTGCTGGATTCGATCTCGACGGGTTTGACGCGCCGGCCGGAAGTGCTGCAGTCAATCCTCACGATGGACGTGGCGTCGATCCAGGTGATGCTGGCGGACAATGCCCGCCTGCCGGTCCTCGACCTCGCCGCCAGCCTGCAATACAACGGCCTGGACGACTCGTGGATGGACAGCTACGAAGAGGTCGCGGAGCACGAGTACATCGACTACCTGGTGCGGCTGCAGTTCGAATATCCGCTGGGCAACCGCGCCGCGGAGGCGCAGTATCGCCGCTCGCGCCTGCAGCAGAACCAGGCGGTGATCGCCTATCGCAACGTGCTGCGGCAGGTGGTGCTCGATGTCAAGACGGCGGTTCGCAACGCCCGCACCGATTTTCAGCTCATGGGGCAGCGCAACGAAGCGCGGCTGGCGGCGGCGGAGAACCTGCGCACGCTCATCGTGCAGGAGGACGTCGCGGCGCTCACGCCCGAATTTCTCAATCTCAAGTTCAATCGTCAGGAATCCCTGGCGCAGGCGGAGTTGCAGCACATCAGCGCTCTGGTGAACTACAACGTCTCGCTTGCCAACCTCTACGCCGCCATGGGCACCGCGCTGGAGCGGAA
The DNA here is from genome assembly GCA_964655955.1 of uncultured Phycisphaerales bacterium. Classification (GTDB taxonomy): domain Bacteria; phylum Planctomycetota; class Phycisphaerae; order Phycisphaerales; family JAGLTS01; genus CAZZPX01. The sequence goes on from CAZZPX010000475.1 coordinate 3,200, forward strand.
TCAGATCGAATTCGTCGTCCCGGCCTGGGACGAGGAGTAGGATCCCCAGGGGGCGGACCAGACGGCGAGACA
>CAZZPX010000476.1:0-3260 GCA_964655955.1 uncultured Phycisphaerales bacterium
GGCCGGCACATCCGACTGGTTGTGCGTCAGGTGGAAATGGAAGCGCCCGACCATGCGTCTGCGCACGATCGACCGCAGAATTGTCTCGGGATAGATGCGATCCGGCGAGGAGGGCCAGTAATGCAGAAACGGGATGCCCAGCAGTTCGTTGAAGAGGGCGAAGCGCTCGCCGACCGGCCTTTCGGGCAGCGTCAGCAGGGGCTCGGCCCACATGCCGACGACAAGCTGGATTTGGTGCCGACGCACGATGTGGGTGAGATACTGCGCGTAGGCGATGCCATGGTCGCGCCCCTCGGCGCTGGGCTTGTTCTGGTGCGCCTTGGCGACGGACTGCTGCAGCCGCACGTAGGCGTCGAGCTGCTCGCGAATGAGCAGGTGCCCGGCGAGTTCCATGCCGCGGATCATGTGCAGAAACCGCGGGCGAAGAGCGGAGTAGGGAGGAATCAGGGCCAGAATGCGCATGGCGGCTGCTCTCCAGGCAGGGGGCAGGGCGGACGCCTCGATGAATGCCGCATCGGCGTGCTCTGGTCACGCGCGAGGCGTGGTGGCGCGACGCCCGCGCGGCTAGGATACCACGCCCGGCAGTAGAGCGGCGGGGACGCGGAGTGCCATGACTGTCCCTCTCTCCCAAATGTGCGATGTCCTGCGCTTCGTGGCTCGGCAGCGGCTGCGCGGCAGGCGACGCTTTCCCTACGTCCTCATGCTCGAACCGCTCTTCCGCTGCAACCTCACCTGCGCCGGCTGCGGCAAGACCCAGTACCCCACCCACCTGCTGCGCACCGAACTCGCCGCCGACAAGTGACTGGCGGCTGCGGCCGGGTGCGGCGCGCCCATCGTCTCCGTCGCGGGCGGCGAGCCGCTGCTGCATCCCCAGATCGACGCGATCGTTTCGGGGCTCATCGGGCAGCGCCGCTGGGTCTACGTCTGCACGAACGGCCTGCTGCTGGAGAAGACCGTGCGCGAGGGCCGGCTGCGGCCGCACAAGCGCCTCTCCTTCCTCCTGCATCTCGACGGGCCGGGCGAGGAACACGATCGCTCCGTCTGCCGCGACGGCGTGTACGACAAGGCCACGGCCGGAATTCGCGCCGCGGTCGAACTCGGCCACCGCGTCACGACCAGCACGACGCTCTACCAGGGCAGCGATCCGCGGCGGGTGCGCGCTTTCTTCGACGACCTGATGGGACTGGGCATCGAGGGCATGACCCTTTCCGCGGGCTACGACTTTCCCTCCGCCGCCGACCAGAAGGCATTCCTCCGCCGCCAGGAGACGCAACGCCTCTTTCGGGCGGTCCTCTCCAATCGCAAGCGAAGCTGGCGCTTCAGCCAGAGCCCGCTCTTTCTCGAGTTCCTCATGGGGCTGCGCGATTATCCCTGCTCCCCCTGGGCCAATCCGACGTACAACATCTTCGGCTGGCAGGTGCCGTGCTTCTTTCTCCAGGATGGCTACGTCGACACCTTTCGTGAGCTGATGGACGACACGCCGTGGGAGCAGTACGGCCGGGCCTCAGGCAACCCGCGTTGCCAGAGCTGCATGGTGCACATCGGGTACGAGGGATCCGCGACACACCACATGCTCAGCGGCCTTGGCGGGCTGGCGGCGACGGCGCGGGCGCTGCTGCGCGGCCGCTACCTCGATCCGCAGCAGTTGGCCGTGCTCGAGCAGTGGAGCGACGCTTCAGCCGACGCTGCCCCGGCCAGGCGGTCGATTCCCGCCTAGCATTGCCCTCGCCCCGAGCGGCTGCGCGGTCGGTGCTATCATCGTTGCAGGCTCAGTTTTCCCAGGCGACGCAGCAGGAACGCCATGAAGATCATTCTCGCCAACCCGCGTGGCTTCTGTGCCGGCGTCGTCTCCGCCATCGAGGTCGTCGACGAGGTCCTCGACCTGTGCGGCCCGCCCATCTGGGTGTACCACGAGATCGTGCACAATAAGCATGTCGTCGACCGCTTCCGCAACCGCGGCGTGCACTTCGTCGAGGATCTCGCCGAGGTGCCCAGCGGCTCGATCGTCGTCTTCTCCGCGCACGGCGTGGGGCCGGCGGTGCGCCAGGAGGCCCGGCGGCGCAACCTGCGCGCCGTCGACGCCACCTGCCCGCTCGTCACCAAGGTGCACATGGAGGCCCTGCGCTACGCCCGCAAGGGATACCAGATTCTGCTGATCGGCCACGCCGGTCACGATGAGGTCGTGGGCACGGTGGGGGAGGCGCCCGAGGCGATCCAGGTCGTGGAGTCGCCCGCCGACATCGCCGACCTCGACATTCGCGATCCGCAGATGCTCGTGTATCTCATGCAGACGACGCTCAGCCTCGATGACGCCGAGACGATCGTCGCGGCCCTGCGCGAGGCGTTTCCCGACATTCATGAACCGCCCAGCGACGACATCTGCTATGCCACCACGAATCGGCAGCAGGCGGTGCGGCAGATCGCCCCTGAGTGCGACCTGGTCATCGTGGTCGGCTCGACCAACAGTTCGAATTCGGTGCGCCTGACGGAGATCGCCGAGAGCCAGGGCACGCGGGCCCGGCTCGTCGATGACGTGGCCGGCCTCAGCCTCGAACTATTCACCGGTGAGGAGACGGTCCTGGTCACGGCGGGCGCTTCCGCTCCTGAGGATCTCGTCGAATCGATCGTGCTCGCCCTGCACGAGCGCTTCGCCGCTGTTGTCGAGCAGCGCGACGTCTATCGCGAGACCGTCGAGTTCGACCTGCCCGGGTCGCTCAAGTCGCTCATGCGCGAACACGGCGTCGACCCGGCCGGGCGCAAACTCGTCGCCGGGCCGGCGGCGACGAACGGTGGTGTCTATGCCGGGGCCGTGCCGCTCACCATCTCCGCCGCGCCGCCCTCGGAGAGTCAGGCGGGACAATGACCGCGACGAAGCGCCACATCCTGGATCTCACGCCGGCGCAGCTCAGCGCCTGGTGCGCGGAGAACGGTCTGCCGGCCTATCGAGCCGCGCAGATCCTCAAGTGGGTGTACGAGCGCGGCTGCACCACGCCCGCCCAAATGACGGATCTCTCCAAGCAGGATCGCCGGCTCGTCGAAGAACAGTTCGTCCTCCGCACCGGTGAGTCCATCGCCGATCAGGTCGCATCGGACGGCACGCGCAAGCTGCTCGTGCAGTGGCATGAACCCGCGGCGGGAACGACAGCCCTGCCCGTCGTCGATCCGGGCAAACGCACCGAGTGCGTCATGATCCCCGCTGAGGGCCGGCGCACGGCATGCATCTCCAGCCAGGTGGGCTGTCCCGTCGGCTGCCGATTCTG
>CAZZPX010000477.1:0-3252 GCA_964655955.1 uncultured Phycisphaerales bacterium
CCCGCCGTCTCCAGAGGATACGTTCTGCTCGAAGCTACAGTTCTGAAGAGTCACCTCACACGGCCAATGGCTGCTGGCATCCACGAAAATGGCCCCACCTGCAGCGGCGAGGTTCTCCCGGAAATAGCAGCGCTCCAGAAGGAGTGTTCCATAGTCGTCAGGGAATATGAAGTCCTCATAGGACGTCATCCATATAGCGCCGCCTTCATCGTTCGACTGGTTCGATGCGAATACGCTGTCGATGCCAACGATCGTTGAGTTCGCGGCGTAGATCAGGCCGCCATAGTCATTGCTGTGATTGCGCAGGAACTGGCACCGTTCGAACTGAATCTCTCCGTGGTAGGCATGGATGAGCCAGGCTGATGCCATGTCGTTGTCGCAGAAGATCGAGTCGACAACGACAATGGATCCCTCCCAACTTCCGAGCACGCCGCGGCTGTTATTCCTGAAGATGCAGCGCTCGACGAGCGTTTGCCCCCAATAGCCGTTCCCGATGCTGCCGCCGTCTTGCTCGAAGACGCAGTCGCGTACAGTCATACCAGCACGGAATCCCGCGCCGATGCCTCCCCAGTTGTCCCTGAACAGACATGATTCGAAGGCCAGCGATTTCCCGCCATACACGATCGAATCGTCAGGCTCGCCGTTACTGAGGAAGGAGCACGAGTGGAAGCGGATCGCCCCTGTTTCGTCCGCCACTTGCGCGACGGAGCCGAGATCGGCGACATTGTCGCGAAAGACGCAGGAGCGAAAGAAGACCGCAGAGTCATCTCCGACCCGTACCGCACCCCCGGCGCGGTAGGTGGGATCTGCCCAGACGAATCCTTCGCCCCCCGCGATCGTGAATCCCTCGATCACCGTGTCGAACGTCTCCCCGGAAGCGCAGGTGATGATCGAGCCGGTAAGCCCTTTGCCGTCGATCGTTGTTTCGTCCGCGCCGGCGCTGCTGTGCAGATAGATTTGCTTCCCGCGCAGGTCGATCAGTTCGTTGTAGACGCCGGGCGCGACGATGAGCTCGTCGCCGTCCGCGGCGGCGTCGATCGCCTGCTGGATCGTGGGATAGTCGGCGGGGACGTGCAGCACGTCGGCCGACGCGGGCAGCGCCGTGAGTAAGCCTGCAAGCACCGCGGCGGCGCGGCGTGCGACTCGGGAAGACGCGCTTTGCATGAGTGATCCTTTTCTCTCGCGGCGCCGGGCACGAGCGACGCAGCGGCCGCCGGCGCCGAGGCGGCCTGCGTCTCCACCCGCCCTATCGGATACGCAGCGGGGCAGGCGGCAGTTTCGCCCTGCCCATGAATTGGCGGCGCCGCCATCCTGAACGACCCGGATCGGAGGCCGGGAAGCGGGCGGCTCCCGCTGGGTCGGGCGACAGATTCAGAGGTTGAGGCAGGCGTTACGGAGCGGCTTTGCCTGTCCGCAGGGCGTGGAAGCGCTTTGCCAACGTCTCGAGCAGTTCGCGCTCCGCATCCGGCGCGCCGAAGTGGCCGATCTGCGCCTGAGCGCTGGCGCCAGCGTCTGTGCGCTGGACGATCAGGTAGCCCGGTTCACCGCGGACGGTGAGCAGGCGATAGACGAGCGTCTCATCCGCGGGCTCTTCGACCGAGAGGAACGTGAGTTCGCACTTCGCCAGCGCCCAGCGCGCCGCTGCCTGCACGTAGGCGAAGTTCCCCTCCGCCTCGACAACAGGACCTGGGAGCGCGGGCACGCCCGGCCGCGGCTCCTCCCCGGCGGGCTCGACGAACCGGTACCCCGCCCGGCGTTCGCCGCAGCCGGGGAATCCGAACAAGAGGCAAACACAAACTGCGCACAAGATGGAGGAAACGCGGTCGCGGCGCATGCGCGTGCTAGAATGAAGCTTGGCAGCCGCCGCGATCGACGTCGATCGGGCGGCCCCTTGATGGAGAGCATAGCGGTTTGGACGTCACGATCGAGATACCCCACGGGGTCGAGCGCGTGCTCATGCTCGGGCCCGGCGAGTCACACCTCAAGCAGATCCGCCAGACGCTGGGCGTGGACATCACCGCCCGGGGCACTGTCGTGCGGATCTCCGGCGCGGAGGGACCGGTCTGCGCCGCCTCGACCGTGCTCAGCCAGATGGGCGCCGCCGCCGCCAAACGCATCAGCCTCACCCGCGAGCAGATCGGCCAGGCGCTCGACGCGGCGACCTCCGTGCCGACGTGGCTGGGCAACGGCAACAGCCGCACCACCTCCTTTGAAGCGGCCTGGATTCCCAGGGGGGACGATCCGCACTTCGAGGATCGGCGAACCGTCATGCCGGACATCACGCCCGAGACCGAGGACTGGATCGGGCACCTCGACGTCTACGCCGCTGGTCGGCCCGTGCGCGCAAAGTCGGACGGGCAAGCGGCTTATCTCGAAGCGATCCGCACCAACGACCTGGTTCTCGCCACAGGACCGGCGGGAACCGGCAAGACCTACCTCGCCGTGGCGGCGGCGGTGCACCTGCTCAAGATCGGCCGGGTCCGACGCATTGTGCTTGCCCGACCAGCCGTTGAAGCCGGTGAGAAGCTGGGTTTCCTGCCCGGCGACCTGCAGCAGAAGGTCAACCCGTACCTGCGGCCGCTCTTCGACGCCCTGCACGACATGATGGACTTTTCCACCATCACCCGCTTCATCGCCAACGACGTGGTGGAGATCGTGCCGCTCGCCTTCATGCGGGGGCGGACGCTGAATGACGCCCTGGTGATCCTGGATGAGGCGCAGAACGCCACGAAAGGGCAGATGAAGATGTTCCTGACTCGTATGGGGGAGCGGTCGAAGATGATCGTGACGGGCGATACCAGCCAGATCGACCTGGAAAGCGACGAGGAGTCGGGCCTGCTTGACGCGCTGGATCGCCTCAGCGGCCTCGAGGGTGTAGGCTTCGTGCGTTTACGGAAGCGTGACATCGTTCGGCACGACTTGGTGCAGCGAATTGTCGATGCTTACGAAGCGGAAGACAGGAGATCCGATAACCGCGGCGGCCGCTGAACCCCCCTCAGCCCGCCCCGAGCATCAGCCCCATGGCCAAGACGTGCAGCGGCAAATCGACGGTCGATCGCGGCCGCGCGCTTCTGACCAAGAAGAAGACCGCCACGACGAAGATCCGGCGCAGCGCCGTCAGCCGCAGCGCCGTGGTCGGCACGCCCAACTGGCGCAAGCTGCTCAACGAGCCCTCCTTCGTCTACGGGCTGGGGATCGTCGTGCTGCTCGCCATCGTGGCGGCGGCGCTGGTCGCCTCGACGCGGCACCAGC
>CAZZPX010000478.1:0-3247 GCA_964655955.1 uncultured Phycisphaerales bacterium
CCGGCCGCCGCGCCAACGCGCCGGTCCACAGCACCGCCTGCACCAGCGAGCCGTACTCGCTAATCAACTCCACTTCGGTGGCGTCGGCGTCGGGCAGGTCGTCAAACTCGACGCCCGGGCCCAGCTTGACCGCACCCGTGGGTGAGCGGCTGAGCAGTTCCACGATGAACTGCGGGCCCGGCTGGTAGTCGCGAAAGCTGTGCATGCGCCGGGACCTGCCTGCCGATTCTTCACGCCTGGCGGGATCGAGGTGGAAGACGTCATCGCGCAGATTCAGCGTCGTGACATCCTCGCAGCGCGTCTCGCAGCCGGCGTTGCGCTGCGTCATCCAGGCGCGCAGCGGGTCGCGGTCGACGGCGACAAGCGGCGCGGCGCGTGTGAGGGACATGGCGTCGCCGCCGATGCCGCAGCAGAGGTCGTGGAGGCGCGGCGGGCCGAGGTCGGCGAAACGGCGCGCCTTCCAGGCGGCGACGAGTTCGGAGGTCGCCTGCTCGACGCCCTGGGGGTCGGCATAGAGGTCGCGGCGCTGGGGGAATTTCGCCTTCGCCTTGCGGCGGGCGATCTTGAGGTCCATCGCCGCCGCCACCACCGCCGCGCCGAAGCGCTCCCGCCAGCGCTGCAGATCGCGCGGGCCGATCTGCGCCGCGGCCAGCACCTCTCGGCGCAGCGGCGCGCCCGCCTCGCCGGCGAGATGCTGCCATGCCTGCAATCTGTCGTGCGCCTGCTCCATAACGTGGATCGGCGACTATACCAGCCGCGGCGCCCCGGTCACCACGCGGGTTGCGGCGCCCGCCGATTCTCACGGGGACGGTAGCGCCCGCGGGCGCGCTCCCGTTGCCGACGCTCCGATTCCCGCGTCGCCCCGTCCCGTCCGCCGCTACTCATCCACGGGGAAGGAGCCCGGGATGCGAGCGACGCGGAACTTGCCGTCGGTGAGTCGGAACGAGTGCAGGTCGCTGCGCTTGGTCGTGCCCTCGGCGTTGCGGTAGATGATCGAGTGCAGGAACATGGAGCCGACGCCGAAGGTGGGGCTGTCCAGTTCTTCCGGCGCGGCGTAGCCCAGCCGCACCTTGAGCAGTTCGAAGGCGAGGATGTAGCTCTGCTCGAAGAAGACGTCGCCGCTGTTGTTGTAGCCGATGTTCACGGAGCGGATGTAGGCGGACTTGTACTGATCGCTGGTCTTGAGGTCGTCAAGGTTGGCGGGAAACTCGTTTCTGAGTTCGTTGGGATGCGCACCGGCGGCGATGTGTGAGCCGAACATGCCGCCCCGGATGATGACGTTGCCCATGTTGGCGCGGGAGGTGAGTCGCGCGTCGTTCATGGCGCCATTGACGAGGAACCTTTGGAAGCCGATGCCGCCGCCCGTGCTGTTGCGCAGGAAGGTCGCGCGTCCGTTCATGTCGCCGTCAATGACGACGTTGCGGCTGTAGGAGGCGACGAACGCGCCGTCGAGATCGCCGCCGATGCGCGTGACACGATTGATGAGGCAGTTGAACGTGCCGGCGACATTGCCGCCGACGCGGATCAGATTGACGCTGTTCAGATTGATGTCGCCGTCGACGTGGCCGAGGACGATGAAGCGGTTGATTGGCCGGTTCATCGTCAGCGTGCCTTCGAAGGTGCTGCGCGAGATGATGGTTCTGCCGCCCAGGTCGCTGGTGGTGAAGCTGAAGTCCTCGGTGCTGCCCTTGAGGAGCACGAGACTGCCGAGGAACGTGCGCGGCATGGAGACCGTGCCCTGCGCGATGCTCTTGAAGCGGACCTGCCGCGTGAAGAAGTTGCCGCGTCGGAAGGTCGGGTCGTAGAAACCGCCGCGATCCGTGAGCAGCGAGCCGGCGAAGGTGCGGTCGATGATGACCCTGGAGACGCCGCCGCCGATCTCGAGCTGGCCGGCGAACCACTCGTTCACCCTGAGCAGGGAGACGTCTTCGAGCAGGACCATGACGCCGGTGGTGTTGATCGTGTCGATCTGCACGCGCATGGAGCCGGCGTGGGCGCGATTGGTGATGAACTGCGCCTCGCCGGTGATGGAGCCGAGCCTGACGTTGCGCACCTCGTTGAAGAAGAAGAAGTCGCCGACGATGTCGACATCGGGGGCGTTGATGGTGTGCACATTGTCGCCGTCGAACACGTCGACGCTGAGCCGTCCGTCGCCGTCCTTGCCCGCCTTGACCTTGATGACAAGCACGGTGCGGTCGGAGAGCCCGCCTGTCGTGCGGATCTCCTCGCAGACGCCGGTGTCGTCGTTGAGGATGATCTGGGTGCCGCCGTGGTTCTTGTGGATGACGGTGACGATGTCGCCATCCACGTCGGCGAAGCGGGCGGGCCGGCCTGAGGTGGCGTCCAGCGTGCTCAGCAGCCGTCGTTCTTCGAGCGGCTCGAAGTGCGCGGTTCCAGCCCGTGCTGAAGTCGGGCTGCTGAACGCGGATCTGAATCCTCTCCCTGCCATGCCTGTCTGCTCCTGTCTCGATTCCTGCTCGTCTGTCCGTGCCGCGCGGGGACGAGTCAGCCTAGTCGTGGTTCGTCCGGGGGGCAAAGAGGCTGAGCCGCCGCTCTCCGCGGTACGCACGGGCGGGCGGGGCGGTTCACCGCACCGGCCTCACCGCTTGTTTCGTCCGAATCGGGGGCGGCCCCGCACCGGATTCGCAGCTTCCGCGATGGTGCGGCGGGGGAGTCGGGTCAGGGCGCCTTCTCGGACGACAAAAAAGACGCATATTCCCTCGCCCACTGGGGGAATGAACCCCGCTCGCCCGGTATGCTGTTTCGTTTTTCGCAGCGAGCGCGCGGCGGCAAGCTGCGCCTGTCACGTCGCCAACGAGCGATCGGGCGGCTTCTTGCCTGCAAACCGTCGATTTCCGCGCCCAGGCAGACTAAAAACCAGTTGGGACGGCCGCTGGCCGGCCGCCGCGACGCCCATCAGGCAGCCTCACATCTTCAGCAGAGGTCCACGACAAGCAATGGCTACAGAGACCCAGCCCCATCCGTCCACGCAACAGAAGGAAGTCGAAGCAGTCGCCATCCGCTTCTGCGGCGACTCGGGCGACGGCATGCAGTTCGCCGGCACCGAATTCACCAACACCAGCGCCATCTTCGGCAACGACGTCGCCACACTCCCCGACTATCCCGCCGAGATCCGCGCGCCGCAAGGCACAACATATGGTGTGTCCGGCTTCCAGATCCAGTTCTCCTCCAACGAGATCTATACCCCCGGCGACAAGGTGCAGGTGCTCATCGCCATGAACCCGGC
>CAZZPX010000479.1:0-1728 GCA_964655955.1 uncultured Phycisphaerales bacterium
CTCGTGGAACTGGAAACCGAGGACGAGGTGATCTACCTGTCGTCGGCTGCGCGTGATGTGCAGTGGGACGGTAAGACCTGGGTCGGGCGTGGCGCGATTGCGGTCATCGAGCCGATCGAGGAAAAGATCGGGCTTGAAGCGGTGGGCGTGAAGCTGGGCGTGACGGGCGTGCCGCTGGAATGGCGCTCGCTTGCTCTGCAAGAGAACCTGCGCGGCAAGACGTGCGCCGTTCATGTCGGGTTCCTCAACGACAACGAGCAGATGATCGACACGCCGGTGACCGAGTACGAGGGGCGCATCGACGCGCCGACCATCGAGACTTCGGCGCCGGACGAGAACGGCGTGAGGACCGCGACGATCAGCATCATGGTGGAAGGCGTGCTGGCGACATGGGCGCGCGGCGGCAGGGGTCGCCGGCATACCCACGAGGACCAGCAGCACCACTACCCTGGCGACATGGGGTACCAGTACGCCGACGCCGTGAGCGCCGAGACCTACGTACCTTGGGGCGTGCCGCGCTGAAATGAGAGTTCCGTACTGGGAGGACCGCCTCGTCGAGTTCATCGACGACCGGGCGGGGAAGGCGTTCGTCTGGGGCTCGAACGACTGCGCGACGTTCGCATCCGACTGGGTGCGCATCTGCACGGGCCAGACGCTGTTTGAAGCCGACTACGACGACGTTCACGGCGCGGCCGAGGAGCTGGCCTCGCGAGGCGGCATGGAGGCTGCGGTGACGGCCGTTCTCGGTGAGCCGATGCCGAACCCGAAGGCGGCGCAGCGTGGCGATGTCGGTCTGGTCGAGACCGAAGGGCGGGTGTCGCTCGTGGTGGTCATTGGCGCCGACGTGATCGGCCCCGGTGAAGAGCGCATGACGGCATTGCCGCTCACGGCTCTGTTCCGCGCGTGGAGGGTCGGCTAATGCCGTTCGTCGCTGCCGTCGGCGCTGTGGCCGGCGGATACCTGACTGCGGTCGGCGTGACTGCTGCAACCGTCTGGACGGCCGCGCAGTATTCCATTGCCGCCATTTCCATGCACTACGCCAACCGCAAGGCGAAGCGGCAGGCGGGTGCGGCGGATCGGCTTGCAAGGCAGGGCAGGGGATACAACCCGAGGGACACGGTTGCGAGTCGTTCCCTGATTGTCGGCCGGGCCGCGATCGGGATTGAGCGGATCGTGTTCCGGAAGTGCCACGGCGACAACCGGGAAATGGTGACGTTCATCGCGTGCTTCGGCGCGCATGAGATCGACGCCGTGGAAGCGATCCTGTTCGACGGCGAGTCGATCGGCAATCTCGCGCTGCGCGATTCCGACGGCTGGCTGACGGACCCGGACAGCAAGTACGTCAGGACCACGCGGCGCGGCGCGGCGACTGGCGGCCCAAGCTGGCCGAATGCGGGCGGGACGATCCAGCTTGTCCACGCCGAGTCGGTCGCGTCGGTGACGGTGGTCAGCGGCGACAACGCGATTGACCTCACGCTAGGCGCGCACTACACGCTCACGCCGTCCGAGCTTTCCGGCGGGAAGATCATCACCGTCAATGTCCTGTCCTCGCCCTATGCCGGGCTGCCGTATCAGATCACCTATCGGTCGGTCGAGACTCGATCGCTCGTTCGCGCAAAGGAATACCTCGGGATCTCTGCGGGGCAGCGCGACCTGTACGCTGAAGCGATTCCCGTCCAGAACACCGACCCGCAGCCGGGCGACCCGGATGAACAGTTCTGGACGCCG
>CAZZPX010000479.1:1828-3236 GCA_964655955.1 uncultured Phycisphaerales bacterium
GGCGAGGACGGCAGCCAGACGCAGCCCCGGTATCGGTGCGATGGCGTGATCGATGTTGACGCCAACCCGATCGAGAACCTGAACGACATTCTCGGATCAATGGCCGGTGATGCCGCGCCGGTTGGCGGGTCGTGGGACATCTACGCGGGTGTTGCGCACACGCCGGTCTACACGCTGACCGACAAGGACCTCGCGGGCGGGGCGGAAGAATTCCGGTCGGACGCGGGGCTCGGCGAGCGATTCAACTGCGTGCGCGGCCTTTTCATGGACGCGAGCGCCGGCTATATCACGCAGGACATCGAGCTCTACGAGTCGGCGACGTACATCTCGCAGGACGGCGGCGAAAAGTTGTGGATGGACGTTCACCTGCCGATGACGACCGACCCGTGGGCGGCGCAGAGAATCGCCCGGCTGCGGCTGCACCAGGCTCGCAATGCGGCGACGTGGACGACGACGTACAACCTCGGCGCGTATCCGGTGCGGGCCGGGCAGGTGGTGCGCTGCCAGCACACCGAGTACGGCTGGGACACGATGGAATCCGGGGCCGGCAAGCGGTTCTCGGTCATGTCCCGGCGGATGAATGCGAGCGGCGATATCGAGCTTGCGATGATGGAAACAGCGGCTTCCATCTACTCGTGGAACTACGACGAGGGCAAGGAACCGGACCCGGCGCGCAATACCGACTTCCCTGATCCGACGTATGTCGAGCCGGTCACGCTGCATGTGCCGGTGAGCGATTCGACGACCTACGATGTCGGCACAAACGGCGAGAAGATCCCGTATGTCCTGCTGTCCTGGGACGCGCTGCCGCCGGCGGTGGTGGCCGAGGCCAAGCGTATCGAGGTCGAATGGAAGGGTTCGGGCGAGGCGAGCTTTCGCACCGAGCGCCTGACGCCCGAGCAGACGAGCCTGAAGCTGCGCCCGGTGTGGGGCGGCATGCTGATCTCGGGGTCGGTGCGCGTCATCAATGCGCTTGGCGTGTCGAGCGAGCCGGCCTTCTTCGATCACCGCGCGAGCATGGACCTGCCCGGTAATCAGCAGGCGGTGAGCGCGAACTTGCTGACGAACCCGACGTTCAAGAGCGGGACGAAGGGCTGGACGCTGCTCAAGCAGACCGGATACACGGATAACGTGTATGCCATCAAGCCGCTATCTGGGCGAATAGTCGGTTCGCCCACGCAGATCATGATCGAGCAGGTTGGCACGCAAGCCAACTATGCGTATGTGCAGTCCGACGTGATCTCGGTTATCCCCGGTCGCCGATTCTGCGTCTATGCGTCGATCTTGTCCTACGCATGCAGCGCAAGGGCTCAGGTGCAGTTCTTTAACGCGGCCGGCGGCATCCTTTCCTCCGTCGTTGGCAATCTGATAGATCACACGCCCGGGAACGATTGGTCGAACCCGGGCG
>CAZZPX010000480.1:0-3221 GCA_964655955.1 uncultured Phycisphaerales bacterium
GGCGCACCTGCCGACTGACGTCTTCCTGCTGCGAGCGCAGCGACCTCAGGTTCTTGCGAATGACCGTCTCCGCCCCGCCGATCACGATGATCGCAGCCGCGACGGCGAGCAGCAGGCGCTGGCGCAACGCCGCACGCCGATCCGGCGCCCGACGCGGCCTGGCGAAGTTCACCGCGGGCCGGCCGCTCCACAGTTGCAGCAGCGAGCCCGCGAGCGGCCAGGCGCCGGGAGGCAGATCCCGTTCCGAGTGAATCTGCGGATGCACGTCGAAGACGCGCGCAGGCACGCCGATCGCTTCCTCGATCCGCGCCGCCGCCCGCGCCGCCAGGTCGTGCTCGCCGAGAACCACCGCCCGGCGAATGTCGCCGACATCCACGGTGACGCGATAGCTCATCCAGGTTCGCCGCACTTCGGTGGCGACGGCCGCGGCGCAGGCGTCGAGGCGCTCGTCCTCGCGGTCAGCATCGTGATTGCGATCCAGCTCCGTGGCGCGGGCGAAGATCAGTTCTTCCCCGTGCAACACGATCATGCCCACCTCGCGCTTGTCGACTTCCGTCGCCAGCGTCATGTCCTGCGCAGCCGCGGCTGCCGGCTCGGCCGCGTCATCCCGCCGCGCCTCGGCGTGCGCCTCGCCGTGTCCGGTCGCCAGCAGCGCCGCCAGACCGCTCGAGCGCAGCGCCACGCGGGCAGGCTTGAGCCCCGACGCCTTGCTCACCGCGAGATACCACTCGAGCAGTTCCCCCGACACCGCCGCCGCCAGCACGGGCAGTTCGCGTCCCGTCCCCGCTTCCGCATCGTCGAGTTCGAGATAATCGACCACGGCGTTCTGGGCGCCGAAGGCGAGTTGGCGCGTCATCGCCAGGCGCACCAGGTCCGGCACATCATGCCGCTGCTCCGGGCGGGGCAGCGTCAGCTTCTTGAGAACGACCGAGGAGCGCGGCACGACCAGGATCGCCCGCCTGCAGTTCAGCCCCGCCTGCGAGAGCGACTCGCGCACCCAGCGTCCCATCTCCTCGACGTTCTGCGTATCGAGATCCGCGGGCACATCGCACTGATGGGCGGCCCTGACGCGCACGCCCGAGCCGTCCAGCTTCGCCTCGACGGCGGAGAGGGTCAGCTTCGTCAGCTCGATCGCGATGTACGCTCCGCGAACTGCCACTGGGGCACACTCCTTTGGCCGGCCTCCTGCCTGCCAACCCCCCACGCTTCTGCCACGCCCCCACCGCTCTTCTCCTGCGGGCCGGGCTCACGCCTGATTCCCCACGCCGGGGTGCGTTCCCTCCTGCCCGCTGCCGCTCAACCTCGCCAGCGACCGATCCGGCGGTCGCGATTGCTGCGCGGTCGAGGCGGCCTCGCGGATGCGCCCTCGGACCTGGGCTCATCCGTGTCGGCGCCGGCAGACGGCCGGTCCGCGCCATCTTCGCCGATCGGGGGCGGATTGTCACCTGTTTCTGTGTCGGCAGAATTGTCAGATTCCGGCCAGAAGCCCCCCTCCAATTCCGCCTCCTCAGCACCGTTATTCCGTCTCTCTTCGCCTGCAGCGCTTACCGCGAACTCCCCCTCGGGTTCCGCGAAGGCGTCGTACTCGTCTTCTCGCGCCTCGAGCGCCGCCGTCCGCACCCGCGCCGCCGTCTCGTACAGCGTCAGATCGCGCAGGTAGGCGATGCGCGGCGTGGGCCCGGCGACGTCGATCACCGCTTCGAGAATCACCGCCTGTTGCAGCGCTTCTTCCCCCCCCTCACCGCTCGAATCGCCTGACGGCGCTGCAGCCGCGGGCTGGGGCGCGGCGGCCCCTGCGACGCCCGGCAGGCTCGGCGACGCCGCTCCGCCGCCCGGGCGCGGCGGCAGAAAGCCGCCCATGATCCGCACCCGCCATTGCATGCTGCGCGTCGCCAGCCAGGGGCCCGCCTCTCTGAACTGCTCGGCCGTCATGATCTCCTCCACGACCGGCCAGGCGACGCTGCGCTTGTCCTGCTCGCCAAGTTGGCGGCGCACGTCCACGATGTCCGCCGCCACCTCCGCGTCCAGCCCGGGCAGGGCTGCGAGCACCTCCGCCGGGGCGCGGTTGATGTCCACCTTGCCGTAGTGGTATGGCTCGCGCCAGGCGGTGAACCCGTCCAGCAACGCTCCCCAGTACGTCGCCTCGAGCGGCGAGTCCGCCAGCAGCGCCATCATGCGGGCGTCGTCGGGAAACGTCACGCCTGCCCGCATCGCGCCTCTGACCGCGTTGGCGAGATCCTCGTCGTAACGCCGCTGAATCGCGCGCTCGAGTTCCTCCGACCACTCGCGATTGAGGTTGATCCGCCGCCTGCCCAGGAACTGGTCCGGCCGATTCGCCTGCAGACCCGTCTGCACGTTGGGATCGAAGGCGAAGACGGTGAGGTGGTCGGCGAGGGTGGCGTCGCCGGCTTCGCCGCCGGCATCCGACGCGGAACGAGCGAAACCTTCAGCGCGGGTGAAATCGGCCCGGCCGCGCGCGGTCGAGATGTGAAGCTGGTCCGGGGTCACCCCCTCGACTTCGAGCAGGCCGCCGAGGCTGGTGAAGGGTTGCGCTTTGGCGCGGGTCGCGAGTTTCTGCGCCAGCGCCTCGTCGATGCCGGGCAGGCGCGCCAGCGTCTCGGCCGTGTGGCTGTTGACGTCGAGCTTGGCGCTCTCGCTGACGCAGCGCTCTTCGTCGGGTCCGAGCGGCAGCAGGCGAATGACGCCCGAGCTGCCGTCACGCGCTTCGAAAAGCGTCCATTCGCCGGTAAGTCGCGGCTCCTCGCCGCGCAGCAGTTCGCGCCGCTGATCGTTCAGCTCCGCCACCACCGCCCGCAGGCCGGAGAGCGCCAGCGCCCGCGACTGCGCGCGCTTGCCCGCCGATTCGACGCTGACCCGCTGGGCGCCGGCGATCATGGTCATGGTCGTGCCGATCAGCGTGCCGATCACCACCACGACGAGCACGGAGAGGAGGATCGTGGCGCGGCGGGAGAGGCAAGGAGTCGTCACATCGCAAGCGGCTCGCAGGCGGCGCATGCTAGAACCCTCCTTCCGTCGCGCCTTCGACCGGCGGCGCGGGAACCGCAGCCCCTTCTTCCTCCGAGGCCGCGGCCTCCTCGTCAGTCGGCGGGTTCTCCACCAAGCCGAACTGCGGAATCACGATGACGCGGCGTCGATCCACAGGCGGCTCGCGCTGGGCCAGGTCCGCCACGTCGAAGCCGAGTTGACTCTCCTCGAACTCC
>CAZZPX010000481.1:0-3220 GCA_964655955.1 uncultured Phycisphaerales bacterium
TGGATCGCGCGCTGGCCGTTGGCGTTCATTCTCGGCACGACGGCGGGCATCCGCATGATCGGCTTCATCCAGGCCGACTTCGTCAGCCAGATTCGCAACAGCATCAAGTCGATGTACAACCCGGAATACGTCGGCAACGCCGTGGCGCTCTGGCCCACGCTCTGGGATTCCGTCGCCAACATCATCCTCATTGTCGGCGTGCTCGCCTGCCTCGTCTACTTCTTCTTCTCCATCGAACACAAGGGCATCGTCGGCAAGACGGCCAAGCTCGGCATCTGGTTCCTCATGATCACCTTCGGCGCGGCGTTCGGCTACACCGTCATGGGCCGCATCGCCCTGCTTGCCATCCGCATCGAGTTCCTCGTCGACGACTGGCTGTGGATCATCGATCCGCTGCACCGGCGCATGGCCGGCGGCTGACGATGGCGCGCGGGGCGCGCCAGCAAATCGCATCCCGCGAGACTCCAGGAGCCGGCGCCCGGGCGCCGGCTCCTCTCCTGCGCCTGCCCCGAACAGCTTCGCCGGATCATTTTGACCTGTTTTGTCTGGACGCGGCGAGAGTCGCAGGCGATGCTGTAGTCGCGGCCGACGTGGCCGCGCAATCCGCCTTGCGACTGGGGATGTATGCAATGAAGAGAATGTGTGCACTGCTGATCGCGGTGATGCCCGCTGCGGGAGCGCCATCGCCACTGCCGGCTGAGGCTCCCGGCCAGCCGCACGACGAGCCCGCCGGTCCGCACGAGCTGCCCAGCCGAGCCCCGTGGGTGCTTCCGGCGCATGAGTTCGCCCGGGCGCCAGTGGCGCCGAGGCGGGTGTACCTGCGCGACGGCTACGTGAGCGTGCAGATAAACGTCGATGCGTCGGGCGAGAACATCTTTGGCGACGCGGCGAATGAACCCTCCTTCGCTGTTGATCCCACGGCACCGAATCGTCTCGTCGTGGGCTGGCGGCAATTCGACTCGGTCGCCAGCAACTTCCGCCAGGCGGGCTGGGGCTACAGCCACGACGGCGGGCGCACCTGGGCCTTTCCCGGCGTGCTCGCGCCCGGCATCAACCGCAGCGATCCGGTGCTCGGCGTGAACAGCGAGGGAACGTTCTATTACTACAGCCTCTCCTTCGTTGACGACCCTTACTACTACTTCATGCACCGCTCTGAGGACGCGGGCGTCACCTGGACGAACGGCGTCTTCGCCTACGGCGGCGACAAGGGATGGTTCACCATCGATCGGACGGGCGGCGTCGGCGACAGAAACATCTATGCCTATTGGAGTGGCTGGCCGGACGGCACGTTCAGTTGGTCGAAGGACGGCGGCAGGACCTTCGCCGAACCAGTGGACATGATCGCCCGAGTGAATCGCGGCACGCTCGACGTGGGCCCGGACGGTGAGCTGTATGCCTTCGGCACGTACGGGGAGAACGTCCTGTTCATCAATCGCTCCTGGAATGCGCAGGAGCCGGATGAGACGCCCACGTTCGACTTGGTGCGTGAGATCAGCCTGGGAGGGGCTCCGGCAGGATACGGCGGGCCCAACCCCGGCGGGCTGCTCGGCCAGCCCTGGATCGCCGCGGATCACTCAGACCATGCGACGCGCGGCAACGTCTACGTCATGTGCCCGGTGCGACGATTTCTTGGCGATGATCCCCTCGACCTCATGTTCGCGCGCAGCGAGGACCACGGCGCGACGTGGAGCTACCCGGTCCGCATCAACGACGATCCCCTCGACTCCAACGCCTGGCAGTGGTTCGGCGCGATGTCCGTCGCACCGACCGGCCGCATCGACATCGTCTGGTATGACACGCGCAACAGCGGGCAGGAAAACATCTCCGAGCTGTATTACTCCTGTTCAGCGGACGCCGGAGCGACGTGGTCGGCAAACACGCCCGTCAGCCCGCCGTTCGATTCCTGGATCGGCTGGCCCGATCAGAACAAGATCGGGGATTACATTCAGTGCGTCTCCGATCGCACGGGCGTCGACGTCATTTACGCTGCGACCTTCAACGGCGAGCAGGATGTGTATTACCTGCGTATCGGGCCGCGCGACTGCAACGAGAACGGCGTCGCTGACGACGACGACATCAGCACCGGCCTGAGCGATGACTGCAATGAGAACGACATCCCCGACGAGTGCGAACTCGCCGCGGGAACCGCCGCCGACGGCAACGATAACGGCGTCCTCGATGCGTGCGAATTCGACTGCCCCGGCGACGCGGACGGCGACGGCAGTATCGGCCAGCCGGATCTGGGCATCCTCCTCGCGACCTACCTGCTGCCGCCCGACGATCCCTTCTACGACCCGCGCGCCGACTTCGATGCCGATGGCGTCGGCGATCAGCAGGACCTCGGCCTGCTGCTCGCGCATTACGACACCCAGTGCGACTGAGCACCGCTTGTGAAAGTGCGAGCCATGAAGAGAAGAATTAGTCACGTGCAGGCGATCTTCCTCGCCGCGTCTCTGCTGCCCGCCCTGGCAGCGCCTGCTGAGGAACCGGTTGCGAGCGTCCTGCTGCGCGACCTCGAGAACCTCACCGAGACTGAGTTCTGGACCAGCTTCAGCGATATCGCGCCCTGGGGCGGAGGCGTCACGCTGCTCGGCTGGGTGGGAGGATCACCCGGCGGCAGCGTGGTCTGGACGAACGATGAGACAGTGCTGCGAACGCCCGGCCTGGTGGTGCTCGCTCATCCGCTTGCGAACCAGGGCGTCGAAGTCTTCGTCAAGTCGATCGGGCAAGTCGGCGGCAGGTCGGCCGGCGGCGGGCTGACGCTGCTCGTCACGCTCACCTGCGGCGACTGCGCCCTGGAGGGTGACCATGCCGTGGTGCATTGGAGCAGCGGCGACTCCGTCGATTATCGCTTCGGTACAGCCGACGCGATGCTGCTCGACGGGGAATTGATTACGCCGAGCAGCATCCTGCGGATCGCCGATGCGCGCGACGGGCGCGTACATGCGCTGATCTCGTGGAAGGTCGCTGATGTTCCGCTGTATGCGCTCATCGCTTCAACTGATGCGCAGCCGCCGCAGCACGTCGAGGCGGTACTGAAGCGCTGGATGCAGGTCTATGACGAGGACGGTTCGATCCTGGGAGAAGTGTTTCGCTGCGCGAGTTTGGTTGAGGTGCTCCCCTGGACGGGCTTGCCGCTGACAGCGACGGAAGTCGTTCTCTCCTCGCGCATCCTGCGGATGTACATTCTTCTCAGCAATCGCGTCTTTCGCAGCGCGAC
>CAZZPX010000482.1:0-3217 GCA_964655955.1 uncultured Phycisphaerales bacterium
CCGCGACCTGGGCCGGCCGGACATCCCCATCGATGTGGGCGGCATTATTCCACAGGACGATGCCAAGCCGCTGCTGGACGCTGGCGTCCACCGGATCTACCACACGGGCACGACGCTGGAGGCGATCGTCGAGGAAGTCGCCGCCGTGACCAGGCCCTACGAGCCGACCGTTCCGACCGACCACCCGACGGCCCAGCTTGCCCGCGATCTCACCTTCGCCGCCGCTGGGAAGGATCTGCGAAAGGGAGTTCAACGTCGCCGGCCCAGGCAGGTGATCGGCCTGACCGGCGCGCCCGGGGCGGGCAAGTCGACGATCGTGGCGGCTCTGGCGAGCGAGTATGTGCGGCGGGAGAGGCCAGAGAAGCTCGCCGTCATCGCCATCGACCCGCAAAGCCCGATCACCAGGGGGGCGCTGCTGGGCGATCGCCTGCGCGTCGACTTCAACGCCATCGGCGAGGGGCTCTTCTACCGCAGCATCGCCATCACCGGCGAGGACTACGAGACGCTGCCCGCTCTCATCGAGGTCCTGGGCGGGACGGGCTACGACCGCGTCATCGTCGAGACGGTCGGAGCCGGGCAGAACGACGTGGCGATCCGCGAGCACGTGGACGAGACGATCGTGGTGCTGGTGCCGGGCATGGGCGACGCCACGCAGATGGACAAGGCGGGGATCATGGAGATCGCAGACCTCTTCGTGTGCAACAAGGCGGATCACGAGGGCGAAGCGATCCTGGTCAAGCATCTCGCCGAGATCTCCGGCCGCCGGCCCATCATCGAAACCGTGGCGACGCGCGGACAGGGCATCGATCGACTCGCGGATCATCTCTTCACGGAGTGAACGGCAAGCTGGCCATGGTTGGCCGAGCGATCGAGGCGGCCTGCGCCGGGGCATTCCCGCGCAGGCGTGGCACGGGCTGGTGCGGCAGCCTGCCAGACCCGCGATTCGCGTATCGTGTCTGCCATGGAGCCTCCCGACACTGACCTGCGTGTACTCTGCTGCCCGCGCTGCGGCTACTCGCTGCGCGGTGAGGCGGGGTTGTGGGTCGAGTGCTGCCCCTTGCGCGGTCGCTGCCCGGAGTGCGGCCTCGAATTCGACTGGGGCGAAGTCCAGCGGCAGAGGCGCCTGCATTGGCTCTTCGAGCACGTCTGGCGCGAGGCGCCCGTTCGCAGCTTCCTGAGCACTTTCGTCGCAACCCTGCGCCCCCGTCGGTTCTGGATGCGACTCGGGTTGAGCGATGCCTACTCCGGGATTGGCTGCGTGCTCTTTGCAGTCTCGACGCTGCTGCCACCGGCGTTGCTGCTCGTGGTCTGGAACCTGATCACCGTCTGGCACGCCGTCGTCCAGGCGGGGGCGCGCGGAGTGTCGCCTGGCATGCTGATGAATGACATCTGGGTGGGGACCCGCCACGACTTCCTGCGCATCTTCGCCGTGCACTTCTCCGGCTTGAGCGTGGTGGCGTGCGCGATCACCCTCCCCGCCGCCTTCGTTCTGCTGCCGGTGACGCGGCGCATCTGCCGCGTGCGCGCCCGGCATCTGATGCGTGCCGCCTGCTACGGCTTCGGCTGGCTGTGCTGGTTGACGCTGGCGTGGACCGGCTTCTGGCTGCTGCGCGAGGCGCAGCCGATCGACGACGCCATGTCCTACGTCGCCAGTCGCATTCCCCTCGATGCGCTGTCGCGCTACTTCGATGAGCGTCATTGGCTCTACACGAAGTCGATCGTGCTCGCGACGCTTCCGCTCGCAACCTGGTGGGGGCTGGCCACGTCACGGTACCTGAGAATGCGGCATCCCTGGCTGATCGCGGCGGTCCTCGGACTGCTGGCCGCGCTCGTCGCCTTCGGCGCGGAGGATGTCTATCTCTTCGTGCACTTTCTGCGCGGCGGCTTGTAGCCGTGCACGAATCCAGTCCGACCACACTCAGAAGATGATCGGATCGTAATCGAGGCTGAGCGTGTAGGCGCCCGCGGAGTTTCCTCCCAGCGGGCGGATCTCGATATAGAACTCATCGCCGGGCGCCACGGCGTGGGACATGGCGAGCGGCGGGTTGCCGGGTCGATGCTGGCCCTGCTCCAGGGGTTGGTTGGTGTTGTTGACGGAGTACAGGCGCACTCGTGCCCGCAGGAAGGGGCCGCCCTCGAAACCGAGGTGCAACAGGCCGTTCTCATTTGCCGTGACGCGGAAGATGTCGACGTCCTGGTTGTCCTGGGCGAACCCGTTGGCGTCGAGGCGCTCGGTCAGCGTGCCCAGGTCGTCCGCGGTGGAGAAGCGGTTGTTGTAGTCGATCTCGGCGCGCAGCGTGTAGACGCCGGCGCTGCGTCCCCTGAACGACGAGACCTGCACCCAGTACTGCGCGCCCTCGACGAGGCTGACGCGCCGCTGCACGTGGCCATCGCCGGTGTTGTCACGATCGCGTCCGATTCGCCGCAGCCCACCGTCAGGGCGGCGCGCGTAGATGCTGAGATCGGAAAAGAGCACGCCGGGATCGGTCTCGACAACGAAGAAGGCAGTGTCTGCGCCGCTGGGCGCGATGAAGGTGTACCAGTCTTCGTCGAGATTGATGCTGATCTCGCCATCGACGGACGCCAGCAGCGGATCCGTCTCCGACTCGAGCGGCCGCTGCACGAACTGGAGCGGCAGCGCCTGGGCCGGCAAGCCGCTGTCGTCAACCATGAGCGTCACTTCGTACGCGCCGATCTGCTTGCGGTGCTGCTCGACCTTGAGCAGGTAGTCCGCACCGCCAATCGCGTCGAAGCGAATTTGGGCCGGTCGGTTCTTGCGCGGCACGTCGTGCGCGATCTTCACGCCGGTCGCAGCGCTGTAGATCGTCAGCCGCTGATCCGGTCCGGCGTCGGCGAGCTGGAGGATCACCGCGCCGCCGATGCTGGACGTGAAGTGGAAGAAGTCCACGTCGTCAAGGCTGCTCGTCTCACCGATGACAGGCAGGGGCGTCACGCCCACGGCTCCGAGGTGATCGGCATTGGCCATGGTGCTGTTGCCGTCAATCGCGATGGTGAGCGAGTAGTCGCCCAGGTAGGAGAGATCGACGCGCTTGAGGCGCACGTAGTACGTGGCGCCCGGGCTGAGTTCTTCGTCGAAGCTGAAGCCGCCGGTCGCATCCGGATCCTGCGCCACGCGCTCGATCTGCAGTCCGCCGAGCCGTTCCGTGTAGAGCGTCAGATGCACGCCGAGCAGTCCCGGCGTGGTCACCCGTTGTAT
>CAZZPX010000483.1:0-3194 GCA_964655955.1 uncultured Phycisphaerales bacterium
CGCCTGCGTGCCGGAGCAGTCGAACTCGCAGGCCTGCCCGATGACGATGGGCCCGGAGCCGAGGACGAGAATTGTCTTGATGTCAGTGCGTGCGGGCACGGAAACCCTCCTGATTCGGTAAGCCGGGGAATTCGGAGAGAGTGCGGTCCGGCTGCGCTCTCCGCTGCGCGTCACGGCTCAACGTGCAATGAAATGTGAAATTGTCCCCACCGGTTCGGCGTTGTCGGCGAAACTGCGGGATCAGGTCGATCGCGTCAGGCATGCTCGAAGCGCTCTCGTCTCCACAGCGACGGCTGCATCGTCTCCCGCCGCGTCTGAGTCAACCAACTGGCGAAACGCCGCGAAATACCCAGCTGCGTCGTTCGGCCCGGGCCCCGCCTCGGGGTGATACTGCAGGCTGAACGCCCGGTGTGCCGGGGCGGAAATCGCCTCGACCGTGCCGTCGTTCAGATTGATCTCCGCGACCTCGACGCCCGGCGGAAACTCGTCGGCGACGGCAAAGCCGTGGTTCTGTGCGGTGATGCGCACGCTGCCGCCGCCGGGATGGCGCACCGGATGGTTTCCCCCGCGATGGCCGAACTTGAGCTTGAACGTCCGCCCGCCCAAGGCGAGCGACAGGAGCTGATGACCAAGGCAGATGCCGAAGATCGGTACGCGCCCCACGAGTTCCCGCGTCGTCTCCACCGCGTACCTCACCGCCGCCGGATCGCCCGGCCCGTTGCTGAGGACCACGCCGTCCGGCCGGCGCGCCAGCACATCCGCGGCGCTCGTCGTCGCAGGCACGACCTCGACGTCGAAGCCGACATCGACGAGCCGGCGCAGAATGCTGCGCTTCACGCCGAAATCGAGCACGACGACGCTGCGCTCCAGATCGCGCGGCCGGCGTCGACGATCGTCACTGCCCACGCGCCACTCAAACGGCTTGCTGCACGTCACTTTCGAGGCCAGATCGCGCCCCTGCATCGGCGAGGCCGCGGCCAGCTTCCGCTTCAGTTCGTCCAGAGGCACGTCCGCCGGCGCGATCGCCCCCAGCATCGCGCCTGCCGTGCGAATGTGCCGGGTCAGCGCCCGCGTGTCGATCTCGGTGACGCCCGGCGCCCCCGCCTCGTCGAGCAGCGCCGCGAGCGGACCCTCCGCCCGCCAGGAGCTTGTGCGCCTCGCCGCATCGCGCACGATGAGCCCCGCCGCCTGGACGCGGTCGGACTCCATGTCGCGGCTGTTGACGCCGGTATTGCCGATCTGCGGAGCCGTCATCACCACGATCTGATAGCGGTAGGAAGGATCCGTGAGGATCTCCTGGTACCCCGTCATGGCTGTGTTGAAGACGACCTCAGCAACGACGACGCCCGGCTTGCCAATAAATCGGCCCGCGAAGAGGGCGCCATCCTGGAGCAGTAGATTGCAGTGGGTCAAGGGTCCAAAGGTCCTCGCAAGGGGTGGGTGCCTTTGGAACATGAGAATAGCACGGCGGGGACGCCAGGTCCAGTCGGCTCTCGGCAAAGGGCACGAGCGCATCGCCTGAGCCGAGCGACCACGCCCCCTGCCTCTCCCGTCGCGTGAAAGAAGCCTCCGCCCCGGCTAGTACACCGGCCAGAAGAGCGCCATGCGCCTGCCATCTTCGTCGTTCGGCAATTCCCAGTAACGCTCCGTCATTCGCTCCAGCGCCTCGACGTGCGCATCGAAGTAGGCCACATGGCCGCTGTCATTCGGGTGGCGACGGGTGATGCGCGTCGCTTCGTTGTTCGGATCCGGCAGCGAGCCCTCCGGCACTACGAAGATGGAGTTGTTCAGCAGCGACCGCTCATCCTCCTCGACGAGATCGACGTGATCCGCCGGCGAGATGACGTGCTCCGCCGACTGCAGCCAGACCTCGCGATACTCCTCCAGTCCGCCCACCTCGATGCGCATGAGCTTGTAGCGACCGACAAACCCCCGCGGAAGACGCCCAGAACTGTCCGGGTTGAAGTAGATGCGCGAGAAGGTTGCACCTACGCCCCGGGGATCCTCAGAGGGCAGGAGAAAGTGGCCGAAGCGGCCATCGTCACAGTCGTCACCAGGCCCAAGGAACCGGAAGTGCCCATCGGCAGGCGAGGTGTAGATCGTGGGATCGGCCACGTAGGTGTCGTTGAAGCCGTTGACCATCGCCATCATCCCCGGCGAGACCGGCGCCACCGGGCTGTCGAAGATGCCGACCTCGTTCACGAGCGCGTAGTGACACTCGCTGTCGGGGCCATCCTCATCGCCCAGCCCGCCGAAAGGCGGCAGATAGCCGTGGTCGTGCACGTACGCCGCGTGCGCCGCCGCGTAGGCGCGCAGGTGATTCTGCGTGGTGAGCGCCCGGTCGTCGCCGCGCATCTGCGCTGAGAGTGGCACGACGAGCAGCACCAGCAGCGCCGCCGCCGCAAGCGCGCAGACCAGGTCAACCAGGCTGAAGCCGCCGCGACAGGTTGTCTTGAAGCACGTTCGCATCAGTCGCACCCCTCTCCGTATTGCGCCAGAAGAATCCCCAGATCCTGCTGATTGACCACACCATCGCCGTTCACATCAGCAGTTGGATCGAAGAGCGGATGGTCCGGCGGCAGTTCGTACGTCGCAAGCAGGATGCCCAGGTCGCTCTGCTCGACGGTGCCGTCGCGATCCACATCGCCAGCCAGGATGGGCGCGATGTCAAAGATGTACAGCCGGGCATCATCGGGCGGATCGTCATGCACCTCACCCGTCGGGGCCTGGCTGACGAGCACATCCTCCAGACCGTCGCCGCTGACATCGGCAGACAAGCCTTGCACGGCGCGGCCGAAGCCCAGTCCGAGCACGTACTGCTCGCCGCTCGTGCGGCGCAGGAGCCTCGCCTGGGCGCCGGAAAAGACCCAGATGCGCCCGCCGTGGTAGATCCCCGTCTTGCTCACAGCGGAGCCGACGATCATGTCGCACACGCCATCGCCGTCGACGTCGCCCGCATCCGCCACCGCCAGGCCGAACCGAGCCCCCGCCGCGCCGCCGCTCAGTTCAGCGGCCAGCGCCTGCGTCGCCACGTCGTACACCGCGATGCGCCCCGGCAAGTCGCCGACCGGCCCCGAGCCGGGTGCGCTGACGAGCAGCCGACCCGCCGCATACGCGTCGTCGGGCGCGATCCAGATGATCTGCGCTCCGAAGGAGACGAGCGCCTCCGTCCCCTCGAGCGGTGTGAGCAGCGA
>CAZZPX010000484.1:0-3192 GCA_964655955.1 uncultured Phycisphaerales bacterium
GTCTCCTCCTGCAGTGCCCCCACCGTTTGTGGCTCTTCCTCAGTTTCACCGCTGTTGCTCTGCCCCTCGCGCCGCTGCATCAACTCCTCGACGCTGATCACCTCGACGTCCGCCCCGCCGCGATCCTGCAGGATGCGCTGCAAGGTCTCCGCAAGTTCGCGGGCGTTGGCTCGAGAGGGATCGATGGGGATCATGCGCATCTGCCGCTGACTGGCGATCGTCGCTCTGTCGAGTTGCCCCGCGATCTCCTCGATCGTGGCGAGCTGCGTCTCCGTACCGCGCACGATGAGGGAGTTGCTTGCCGTATCGACGCGAATGACAGGCGGCGCCTCGCTCGTCTCCGCATCGTCGAAGACCGCTTCGAGGTTCGCCGCCAGTTCGCGCGCGTCGGCGTTGCTGAAGCTGAGCACGCGCACCAGGCGCTGCGGGCCGGCGGCCGCTTCCGCCGGGTCCGTGTCAAGCTGCGCCACCATCTCCGCCGCGACCTTGAGGATGCCCGCGGGCGCGGTGAGGACGACTGCATTGAGGCGCGGCTCGGCGGCGACTCGCACCTGTGGCCCGGTGTCCAACTCCACGCCGCGCAACTGCGACTGCAGCCGAATCCAACTGTCAATCTGCTCGGGGCCGAGCAGATCCTCGACCACCGGTGCGATGTTCTCCGCCCGGGCGTGCTTCAGATACACCGTCTGCACCTGCATCTGCTCCGGATCGGACGCGACGTCGAGCGGTCCCAGCAGCGCCTCGACCTGCGCCATCTGCGCTTCGCTTGCCGTCACAACCAGCGTGTTGCTGCCGGGCTCGGCCGTGATGACGGGCCTGGGTGCGCTCACGGGAGTCGCCGCAGCGCGCAGCTTCGCATCCAGCGCCGACTGCAGCGTCGTCGCCACCGTCGCCGCCTTGCCGCCCGTCAGGGGAAAGACGCGCACCAGCACCGACTCGCCCGACTGCGGCGGGGCGGCGTCGAGCTGCGCGATCAGCGTCCGCGCCACCTGCATCAGCGGCGCCGGCGCGGAGATGAGCAGCCGATTGAAGGATCCATCCGCCGCCACAGTCGGCCGGGCAATGGACACGCCCGCGCTCGCCAGTGCCCGCAACTCTTCGGGCCAGCGGTTCTGGTCGCCCAGCATCGGCCCCAGCGTCTGCGCCAGCGCCGGGGCCGCGACGTGCTGGACGTCCACGATCTGCAGATCCATCATCGGGGGGGCCGCGGCCTGGGCGTCGAACGTCTCGAGCAACCCCAGCGCCTCCGCGATCTGCGCCTCCGTGCCCAGCACCAGCACGGCTGTGCTCGCGGGCTCGGCGATGAGTTCCACACGCTCGCGCAGCGACTCGCTTCCCGTCTCGCTGAGCACGCGCCGCGCCAGGTCCGCAAGCTGCGTGGACCGGCCGCGCTTCGGCGTAAAGACCGCCATCTCGCGCTGCGGCGCGTCGGGCGCGCGGTCAAGCTGTTCGATGATGTCGTGCGCCAGCGCCAGCGTCTGCTGACGGGCCGACACGATCAGAGAATTCGTCCTCGCATCCGCCTCCACCTGGACCTGCGGCTGCATCGGCAGCGGCCCGCGCGAATAGCGCAGCAGATACTGCAATACCCGCGGATCCTGCATCTGCTGATCGACGAGCAGGCGCTCGACCGTCTCGGCGAGCTGCGCGGCGTCGGCGTACTTGAGCGCGAACGTCTCGACGTTGATCGCATCGAGCGAGGGGCGCGAGTCCAGCGCCTGCACCATCTCCTCAACCTTGCTGAGGTCCTTTTCGCGCCCGGTGAGGATGAGGGCGTTGCTTCCCGCCGCAGCGAGCACCTGCACGCTGCCGCCGCTCGGCAGCTCAACGTTGGGCAGCGTGCGCGTCAGCGACGCCGCCACCGAATCCGCCTCGGCGAAGGTGAGCGCGATGATGCGGATGATCGGCCGGCCCACCGCTGCGAGCGGATCGTCGAGCTGTTCGATCAACTGATCCGCCACAGGCGCCAGCCACTCCGGCGCGCGAATGATGAGCGTGTTGCTGCGCGGATCGGCGGTGACCTCCAGCAGCGCCTCGACGCGCGACTCCGGCGAACCTTCCTTGATGAGCGTCTCGCGAATCTGCGAACTCAGGAGCTGCTGCAGCATGTCCTGGATCTGGTCCGCCCGTGTGTGCTCCAGCTTGTAGAAGCGCATCACCATCGTCGGCAGGTCCGGCTGGGCGTCCACCTCCTCGAGCAGCTTCTCGATCTCCGCGAACATCGCCTGCGGGCCCGACACGATCAGCGTGCGGCTCGCCGGCTCGACCTCGACGGTGATCGGCGTCGACATCGCGCCCATGGGCGAGCCCGGCGTCAACGAGCCGGACTCGGCGAGCTTGCGCACCGTCTGCGCCACCGTGTCCAACTCGGCGCTGACGATGGTGTAGGTGCGCATCTCGATATCTTCGGGAATCTCCCGCTTGTCGAGCGCTGTGACAAGCTGCTCGAAGCCCGTCATGCGCTGCACAGGCGCATCGACGATGATCGAGTTGGTGAACTTGTCCGCACGTACGCGCACCTCGCGCGGCTGGCGTGCCTGGGGAATGGGCCGGCCGCGATAGTCCACGGGAACGGGCGGCTCGGGGTACATCTCGTCGATCGTGCTCGCCAGCTCCTCGGCCCGGGCGAACTTGAGCGGGAAGATGCGGATCTCACGCCCCTCGCGGCTCAAGCCGCCGGAGAGGTTCAGATCCGCCACGATCTGCTCGATCTCAGCGAACAGCTCCGGATGCGCCGACACCAGCAGCGTGTTGCTGTTGGCATCCGCACGAATCGACACGGGCATCTTCGCCCGCTGCTCGCTGGGCCGACGATCGTACACGTCGCTGAGCGCCTGCGCCAGGTTCGCCGCGTCCGCCGTGCGCAACTGCAGGATCCGCAGCGGCGGCAGTTCGTCCGTGCTGATCACGTCCATCGAATCGACCAGCGCCCGGATGATCGCGTGCTGCGTTTCGTCCGCGGCGATGAGCAGTGAATTGTTCGCCTCGATCGCCTCGATGATCGGGTCGCGCCCCGTCGCCGTGCGGAACGGCTGCGACGACTCGAGCAGATCCGTGAGGAAGTTGACGATCTCCGCGGCGTCGGCGTGCTGGAGCTTGTAGAGCTGGATGTCCTGCGGCGGGCCCAGCGTCTACGCACCCGACAACCGCTACCGCCCGCTCGTGGACAAGTACCTGCCGCGCGGCGCCGGC
>CAZZPX010000485.1:0-3172 GCA_964655955.1 uncultured Phycisphaerales bacterium
CACGGTACAGGCCCGAGCCGCTGGAGCCGCCCTCGATGGTGCCGGCGTTCCACAACACGCCGTGGTAGTCGGTCGGGTCGCCGAAGGGATGCGTGATCTTGTCGCCGAAGCTGATCTTCTTGAGCGCTCCGCCTGGATGGTGGATGCCGACGAGATCGGTGCCGTTGGACACGGTGTTGATGTCCCAGCCGGCCCAGACCGCTTCGTCGGGCACCTCGCCCAGGGCCATGATGAGCGATGCATCCATGGAGCCGCGCGACCAGATGAAGTCCGCGGTGGTCGAGGAGAAGGGGATGCCGTTGCCGCCATCGCATTCGCTCGTCTCATACAGCCAGCGGAAGACGATCGACTCCGCCGACGTCTGATTGTCGATGCAGTGGTCGGCGGTCATGACGTACGGCGTCTCGTCGCTGGCGACGGTGTTGAGCAGCGTCGCGGAGCAGAGATACGAGCCGCCGCCGTCGTTGTATTCGATCTTCACCGTCGCCTCGTGCAGCGGGTGCCAGGCGGGATAGCACATCACGTCCAGGTGGCAGTCGCGCGGCCCGGGTGCGTCGCCGCCGTCCGCGAAGTCCCAGGCGCTGCGGTAGTCGTGCACTGCCCGATCGATGGCGAACGCACCCGCCTCATCCACGGATGCGGGCACGTAGTACTCGATGATGAGCGTGTCGCCCGGGAAGACGGTGGACCAGAAGTCGGCTCGGGCGCGCGGCCCGTGATCGGCGTAGAAGACCTCGGGCTGCTGTTCGGAACCAGGCGCATAGACCCACAACTCCGCGCCTTTGGGCAGGTCAACGCCGGAGAAGTGGGCGCGGATGGCCTTGGCGTCCGGCGAAAGCAGCGTCGCCGACCAGACGCGGCCGCGGGCGATCTCCTGCCAGCCCGGATCCAGCTCGGTCAGCGGATAGTCGATGTCGCGGACGACGCCGACCCGCAGCCGCCCCACCCCGTTCACAGCCATCTCCTGCTCGTCCTCGAGGCGCAGGACCGCCTCATCGACAGGATCGAAGATCTGATAGACCATCGCCTGGGCCGGGTCGAAGCCGAAGCGCTTACTGGGGACGACCAGCCGCTCCGTGGCGCGCTGCCGGGCGGGCTGGCCGATGTGCATGGGAACGGACGCGATCTGGGTGGTGTCCGCCGCGTCCTGGCCGCTCGCCTCGGCCCAGGCCGGCGCCGTCAGACCGAGCGCGGCTCCCGCCGCCAGCAGCAGATTCCTGCATCCTCTCATCTTCGTCTGCATGTGACTCTCTCGCTCTATGAAGTGCCTTCGGGGACCGCTGCGGCGAAACCTCATCGTCGTCGGCAGCGTCCGATGTGATCATCAATGCTCGGCTCGCCACCCCGTCGTTACACGTGGCGACGCTTCGTTGTCGTGCTCAATCGCAGGCGGCTGGACCGTCTCTCTCGAACCACAGGCTGCCCGGCACAGAACCGGACGCACATCCTTCAACATCGGCCGCAAGCGGCTGGCATGCCAGCCTGTTTGCCGGCATGGCCGACTGAAGCAGACCTGTCGGTGTCGTATGCGATCCGCTCGCGCCTGAAGCGAAGCGAGCGGGTGGGAAACACAGGGCCGATACGCAACCCGAGCCTCTAGTGTTCCACCATTCACTCGATCCGTCCAGTCAACGCCCGGCGAAATCGTCCTGAAAACAGACCCATTCGCCCCGTGACCCCGGAAAGGGATTTCACACTCTCTATTTCGCCCGTTTCTCGGACTCTGCAGCGTCCGCCTCAGCATCATGCGACTCGGATGCAGGTCGACCCAGCGCGTGCTGCACCGCCACCAGCGCGTATCCCGTGATGAGCACCGGATTATCCTCCATCCAGCGGTCGTCGAGCACGCGCATGCTGCCATCCTCCTGCTGCAGCTGCGCCAGGCGCGCGATCAGGTCGTTCGCCCAGTCCGCCGCCTCGCCTTTCTCGCCGTCGGGCTCGAGCGTGTGCAGCGTCGTCACCTCCGCGGCCGATAACGCCTTGCTCATCGTCACCAGGTAGTAGTAGTACCCGTCCAGCCCGATGCCGGGATTCTCCAGCACCGTGTAGTTGCGGCGGATCCAGTCGTACGCTGCCCGCACACGCGGATCGTCCCGCGTCAGATCCGCGTAAAGATAGCTCTTGAACCCCGCATAGGTCATTGAGCCGTACGCCCGCAGCCGACTCATCGCCTTGCCCTCGCCGATCGTCTCCTCCAACCTCCCCGCCTTGGACTCGCCTGTACCGGCGCTCTCGCTGTCGGACCCGGTCGAGTAGATGAAGCCGCCCTGCTGTGACCCGTCGGCATAGGACATGTCGTTCACTGCGTCGAGCATCTGCGTGCGCTGGAGAAAGACCAAGGCGCGCTGAAACGCCTCGTCGCTGCCCTTCACGCCTGCATCGCGCAGCGCCTGCAGGCCGATCGACAGATTCGACAGGTCGGGCCGCGCGTGGCTGCCGTACCCCATCCCGCCGAAGAAGGGATGATCCTCATTGATCTCGTCGCCGCTCTCCTCCATCTGTCCCGCCCACTGCGCGCGGGCCAGGAACTTCGTGCCTGCGTCGATCGTCTGGGCGTACGTCTGCCGGTCGGCCGTCGCCAGCGCGCTGATCGACAATGCCGTGTTGTAGCTGGGCAGGATGCCGCCGTGGATCGAACCATCCTCCTGCCGCAGACTCAAGAGATACGCCAGACCAGAGGCGATCGTGTCAGCGCTCGCATCGCGGTCCGGCTGCAGGAGCATGCCCTGCAGCACGATGGCGGAGATGCCGGGAAGCTGCGGCGCGTTGGGATGCACCGCCCAGCCTCCCGTCGCGGAATCCTGCTGCGCCTGCAGGTACTCGATCGCGCGCTGCGCCACGCGCTCGCCGATGGCGCGATGCGCTTCGTCGATGGCGAAACACGGCGCGGCGAACCATGCTGCCGCCAGGAAGAGTACGAAGTGCTGCCTCAATCGCATGAGTGAACCTCCCGCTCGCTGTGTGCGGCGTGCTCGTGGAGCACGACGGCGAGCCCCGCCAGTGCCGCCGTCTCGACTCGAAGTGTGTAACTCGCCAGGCGCGCCGGCCGAATGCCTCGCGCCTGCAGCAACGCACGCTCCGCGTCGCTCCAACCGCCCTCCGGCCCGATGAAGAGATGTATCGACTCTGCCGCGGCGCGCTGTTGATGCAGGCTGCCTGCCGCATCGAAGAC
>CAZZPX010000486.1:0-3165 GCA_964655955.1 uncultured Phycisphaerales bacterium
ACGCCGGTCGAGTAATCCAAGACTCCCGTCTCGCCTGCGAGCGGAAAGGACTGATACATGATGCGACGCGAGTTTGTGAAGACCACGGTAACGGCAGGGATGGCGGCCGCCGCGCTCGGCGCGGTCCCCGGCGCCGCCGCCCAGGAGACAGGCAAGGGCGCGACGAAAGAGTTCAAGCTCAAATACGCCCCGCACTTCGGCATGTTCCAGCACAGCGCCGGCGGCGACCTCGTCGATCAACTGAAATTCGCCGCCGACCAGGGATTCACCGCCTGGGAAGACAACGGCATGATGGGGCGCAGCATCGAGGACCAGGAGCGGGTGGCGCACGCCATGCGCGATCTCGGCATGACCATGGGTGTCTTCGTGGCGCACGCGGAATGGAGAGATCCGATCTACGTTCGCGGCGGCAAAGAGACGCGCGACACGCTCAAGGAGCAGATGAAGCGGGCCGTCGAAGTGGCGCAGCGCGTCAACGCGAAGTGGTGCACCGTTGTGCCCGGTCCGTACGATCGCGGCCTCGAGTGGGACTACCAGACGGCGAATGTCATAGACTGCCTGCGCGCGATGTGTGAGATCTGCGAGCCGGCAGGCCTGGTCATGGTGCTCGAGCCGCTCAACCCCTGGTCAGATCACGCGGGCATGTTCCTCAGCAAGGTGCCGCAGGCGCACCTGATCTGCGAAGCGGTCAACAGCCCGTCCTGCAAGATTCTCGACGACCTCTACCACCAGCAGATCACCGAGGGAAACCTTATTCCCAACCTCGATCGCGCGTGGAAGCACATCGCCTATATCCAGGTCGGCGACAATCCCGGCCGGCGCGAACCTACCACGGGTGAGATCAACTATCTCAACGTCTTCCGCCACCTCCATCGCAAGGGATTCGACGGCGTGGTAGGTATGGAGCACGGCCTGAGCCGGGGTGGCAAGGAAGGCGAGCAGGCGCTGATCGAGGCGTACCGCTACTGCGATTCGTTCGACGCCTGATAGCGCCGACGGCGATACCTTACGAGAGAGCGCGGCTCCGCCGCGCTCTTCCTTATTTGCCTTCGCGCGACGCTGTGACCCATGCCGAGAGCACGTCCTCCGCAACCGTGCCGAAGTACACGCGGATGTCGCGCAGTGTCCCTTCGTACGGATACTCATCGTCATACTGCCCGACGCGCGAGCCGGTGTCGCAGGCGATGCTCAGGCCGTCAGCGGGCGTGCCGGAGATGATGGCGCCGCTGGCCGTTGCCACGCACACGCCCTCGACGTAAAGGCGCAACTCGCCTTCCGCTGTCAGTTCGCCTGCCAGGTGAGTCGACCGTCCTGCGATGACCGGATGTGGCGCGAGCACTTCATACAGCCCGTCATCGCTGCGCACGGTGAAGCGCGGCCGGGCGTCCTTGAGGTACAGGCTGAGACCGTACGACTCACCGCCCGTCGCGACGAGCACGCCGCTCTCCTGTGCTGACACGCAGCGCGCGCCGACGAGCACCGGTTTGCCCATCACGTCGAGCCGGTCCGGCGCCGGGGCCAGGTCCGTTTCGAGCCGAGACACGAGTTCCGTCGGCGTCGTCGCGGCCTGACGTCGCAAGACCGGCTGCAGCACCTGACCCAGGGGCGCCTCTGGCCGCGTGTCGCCGTACTCTCGCTGCAGCCGTCGCAGCTCATCCTTCAGTTCGGCGACCACTTTGTCATACCGCGGCTCGCCGTACACGCTGCGCATCTCGCGCGGATCCTCGCGCAGGTCGAACAGCTCCCACTCGTCGAGCTGATAATAATGGATGAGCTTGTAGCGGTCGGTGCGCACGCCGTAGTGCCGCGGCACAGCGTGCACGCCGGGAAACTCATAGTAATGGTAGTAGACCGCTTCACGCCAATCTTCCGGCTCCCCTCCGCGTAACAGGGGCAGGAGCGATTTGCCCTGCATGTCTTCGGGCTCTTTCACGCCGGCGGCGGCGAGGGAGGTCGGCGCGAAATCGAGATTCTGGACGAGCGCTTCGCACTGCGCCCCCGCCTGCGCCTGCCCCGGCCAGCGCACGATGAGCGGCATGCGCAGCGACTCCTCGTACATCCAGCGCTTGTCGTACCAGCCGTGCTCACCGAGGGTAGAACCCCTGGTCGGACGAATACACGACGATGGTGTTTTCCGCGAGGCCGGACTCATCGAGATAGTCGAGCATCCGGCCGATGTTGTCATCGACGGAGGCGATGCAACGCAGGTAGTCCTTGATGTAGCGCTGGTACTTGTAGCTGGTGAGCGCGTCGCCGCGCAGCTCGCCCGAGTCGAGACTCTGCTGATATTCCTCATTGCGCGGCTGGTACGCGGCGTTCCATGCCTCGAGCTGCTCGGGCGTCAGGCGGTCGAGGTAGTTGTCTTCCCAGGAGGCGCTGGGGCTGTCGAAGTTCACGTCCAGCTTCAGGTCGTACATGCCGAACATGTGGCTCGCGATCGTCATCTCCTGCGTCGCCGCGCCGCTGGCTCGATTGGTATAGTCATCGAACAGCGTCGGCGGCTCGGGGATCGTCTCGTCCTCGTACATATGAAGTTGGTCCGGCCCCGGCATCCAGTTGCGGTGCGGCGCCTTGTGCTGACACATGAGCAGGAAAGGCGCGTCGTCCTCGTCGCGTTGCTTGAGCCAGTCGATTGCGAGCTCCGTAATGATGTCCGTCGTATAGCCGACGTGCTCGACGCGCCCAGCCGCCGTCTTCATATCGGGATTATAGTAGGGCCCCTGGCCGTAAAGCACTTGCCAGTAGTCGAAGCCCGTCGGCTCGCTCTTCAGATGCCACTTGCCGATCATCGCGGTCGTGTAGCCGGCCTGCTGGAGAAGCTTGGGAAAAGTCGGCTGTGAACCGTCGAACGACTCGGCGTTGGTCGGCACGCCGTTGAGGTGACTGAATGTACCGGTGAGAATGACGGCCCGGCTCGGGGCGCTGATCGAATTCGTGCAGAAGCAATTGCGAAAGAGCATCCCTTCGCGGGCAAGTCGATCGATGTGCGGTGTCCGGTTGATCTGCGAGCCGTAAGCGCTGATCGCCTGCGCCGCGTGATCGTCGGTGAAGATGAAGAGGATGTTCGGCCTGGTCGGATCCGTGCTGCGGGCAGCGGCACCGGCGCTGCTGAGCAGCAGCGTGGCGGCGAGGGCGCAGCGGGTGAGCGATCGCGTTAACGCTTCA
>CAZZPX010000487.1:0-3160 GCA_964655955.1 uncultured Phycisphaerales bacterium
CCAGAAGCAGCCCGGAGGTGGTGTGCAGGGCGATGTCCCACCACCAGAAGCGGTGGTAGTAGCCGCGCACCTCGCCCAGGAAGAGCGCGGCGAAGACGAAGACGAGCGCGAGCAGTTCAAACTCAGCGGGGATGTGCAGGGTGAAGTGCCTGCCGAGAAAGGCGGGGAGCGACATGACGGCGAAAATGCCCAGCACGACCGCCGCCGTCAGCCACTGGCGCTCGTAGAGCGCGAGCACCAGAGACACGGCCAGGACGACCTGCATGGCGCTGAGCAGCCACCAGTGGATGCGCGAGGCGCGGTCGCGTGACCTGTCCGGCTGCTGTCGGGTTGGTTCAGGCGCTGGTGGCATGGCGGTCTGTCGCCCCGGGGTGCCGCGGTGCTTGCGGAAGAGCAGGGGCCCCGGAGACAATGCATTCTACTGGAAATCCTGGAGGTGCCGCATGCTGCGTCTTCTCGCGATCCTCTGTGGCGTCTTCTTGGGGTGC
Source organism: uncultured Phycisphaerales bacterium (assembly GCA_964655955.1). Lineage (GTDB taxonomy): Bacteria > Planctomycetota > Phycisphaerae > Phycisphaerales > JAGLTS01 > CAZZPX01. Next base: position 489 of record CAZZPX010000487.1, read on the forward strand.
GTCAGCGCGCTTGCCGGCGCGCCGCTTGCCCCGCCCATCGAGAATCCCACGGGGCAATATCTCGTCTGGGGCGACTACAAGATCGAGATCAACCAGTACGGGGATCTGGGCCGGAACTGGCCGACGCCGGATCTGATCTGGGAGCAGTACACGCTGCTCGAGGCGAAGGCGGAAGCAAATCCGCAACCGCCCAACACGCTGCGGGCCGTGCTGCTCGTCTTGCCCAACCTCGAGGCGACGGCGGTGCGCGAGGAGGATGGCCACGAGGTTGTGGTCAGCCGCAAGAGCGCGCGCATGACTTCAGCCGAGGTGCGGTGGGCGCTTGAGCAGTGGCGCCAGTTCGAGGAGATGGTGTTCGTCTATTCGGGGGGCAACGCGTGGGTCCGCACGGATATTAAGGTGATCGACGAGCCCGTGTCCGTGACGACGGACGAAAACTGGGTGTTCTGGCCCGGGCAGCAGCGAGACCTGCTCGAGCGATACATTCCCTTCGAGCGCGGCGAATACCAAAGCTACAACTCCATCTACTGCTCGAAAGATCTGAATGCCGACCCGCACGGCGGCACGATCGGCGCGGTGTACGGCATCAAGGGGTGCGGCACGTCGGACAATGCCTGGTACGGCGAGGCCTGGAAGCCGAATCGCACCGGCTATGTCGCCCTGCACGAATGGCTCAATCAGCAGTGCAGCGCCACCAGCAACATCCTGCCTTATCCGGAAGACGAAACGCTGTGGAGCAACTACGTTCTGGAGAAGATCGGTTACCGCGAGGATGTCGAGCTTGATGATTGGCCGTGGCTCAGCGCCCGGCGCGACACCATGATGCACATCATTCGCCCGGGCATGTGGCGACGCTGGAGCACGATCGACCCGTACGGGTCCACCGCGATTGGCGAGTGGCTTGCCTTTGGCCCGACGCATCCCGGGCTGGGGCGCGCGATGAGCGCAGCGGGCGATGAGGAGTGCCTGCTCATGGCGCTGCCGATGGATACATACACGCACTTCAGCCTCGCCTCGGCCCGCTCGCCGGAGGGCGAGGCGCTCCCCGTCGAGACCGGAACGTACTACTTCCGCGCCTGCGTCGAGTCAGACAGTCGGCAGGAGGTGCGGCTGTGGTGCGGAGCCGATGAACGCTTCAAGGTGCACCTCAACGGCGTGCCGATCAGGGACGGCTGGGGGTGGAACTACAGCGAAGATGACGGGCTGCTTGTGGAGAAGGTGACGTACGCGACGTTGGAGCGCGGCATCAACACGCTCGTGCTCGAATTGCCCAACAGCGATGACGCGGTCGAGTTTCGCGTGCGTTTCTGCTCGCCGGATGATTCGGGGCGTCAGCCCGCAGGCGTGCGCGCACTGCCGTGCGCAGTCGAAAGGCGGAGCGTACCCTTCGCCGAACCCGTCGTGCACGACTTCGCGGCCCCGCGGTTTTACAGGTGGGCGGAGGTGAGCGACATGCCCTGGTCGAAGCTGCCGCGGCTGGGCGAGGAAGAGCTGCGCGAGTTGACGGGCGTCGACTCATTGAAGGTTTGCACGCACGGACCGCTCTACCGCAACTCGGACGGAGAGGCCTACGAGCCGCCGCAGCACCTGTTTCTCGACGTGCCGGCCGACGCGGTGACCTCGCCGCGTCTGGACGAGCCGGTCGAGAACAGCGGCGCGCTCAACAACGATCTCGACTTCAACTGGAAGTCTCTGGCATGGCTGCGACTGCCGCACTTGCCCGGCCCGGAGCAGGATCTGCTCCTGCTGCGCTTCGACGTCGCCGAGCCGCTGCTGCATCTGTTGAGGACGGAGGATCGGCCTGCAGCCGATCGCATCGTCGGCTGGATGCTGTTCGAGCACAAGCTGGCGTATGTGGTGCTGGTGGATCTCGCGGTGGAGGCGGACCAGCCGCCCGCGACGGCGCTGGGGCTTCTCGCCGAATGTCCACGTTGACGCATCCGCGCGAGCCTCAACTCCAGGTGCGGGCGCGGCGGGGCGAGCCGCTACGATCAGGCAGTGCTTCGCCGGACCACTCCATAACGCTCAGGGACGCATGCTCGACTGGATACAAGCTCACCAAGGTTGGCTCTGGACGCTGGGCGTCGCCTCGATTGTCGTCTTCCTGGGAAGCCTGCTCGCCTTGCCGGAGATCGTCGTGCGCATTCCCACTGACTACTTCGCGCACGAGGAGCGCCCGCCCAGCCGCTGGTCCAGAGAGCACACGGCGGTGCGGTGGATGCTGCGCGCGGGGCGCAACCTGCTCGGGGTCATCTTCGTGGCAGCGGGGGCGGCCATGCTCGTATTGCCCGGGCAGGGGCTGCTGACCATCCTGGTGGGCGTGCTGCTTATCGACTTTCCCCGCAAGTACCGCTTCGAGCAGTGGCTCCTGCGGCGTCGCTGGGCAAGCCGGCCGGTGAACTGGCTGCGCAAGCGCCGCGACCGCGAGCCGCTGAATGTGCGCGAGCCTGAGTGACGACGTGCGGGTGGAGGTCTCCCTGCCGGCTCAGCGGGAATCCCGGCGCTCAGTGGACGCGCGGCGCCGCTTCGCCTGCAGGTGCTTCCGCGATGGCACCTTCACGTCGCTGACCAGGCCGACCTTCGACATGCACCAGATGAGCATGTAGCTGATGTCGACCTGCCACCAGCGCAGCCCGTGCCGGGCGGAGGTGGGGAAGGCGTGGTGGTTGTTG
>CAZZPX010000488.1:0-3145 GCA_964655955.1 uncultured Phycisphaerales bacterium
GAGCTTCGTCAGCGATGACGGCGACGAGCCGGCGCAGGATCCCGTGCAGACGCAGCCGGCGAAGGATGCCTCCCCGCCGCGAAAGCAGGCCGATGACCAGGAGCGCGAAGACGCCGGCTCGGTCGTGGGGAGTCTTTCCGCGATGCCCGCCGCCACCGAAGGCAAAGCCCTGGCGACACCGGCCGTGCGACGCCTGGCCCGCGATCTCGGCATCGACATCAACCAGGTGCCGGGCAGCGGCATCAGCGGTCGCGTCATGGAAAAGGACGTGCGCCAGTTCGCGGAGGCCGGCGGCTCCGGCGAGCGCACGAGCAAGCAAGCCCCGGCGCGGCCTGCGCACCGGCAGGAAACGAACGGCGAACCGGCACAAGGCGGCGCCACGGCAGCGAGCTTCGTCCCCGCCGCCATGCAATTCGCGCCCGTCCAGGTCGACTCGGCGGGCGTCGCCGAGCGCATTCCCTTCCGCGGCGTGCGGCGCAAGATCGCCGAGAGCCTCAGCCGCTCCGTCCACACTGCGGTGCACTTCACCTGCGTCGACGAAGCGGACGTCACGGCGCTCGACAAGCTGCGCGCCCAACTCGCCGGCATGACCGGCAGGAAGATCAGCTTTCTTCCCTTCCTCATGCAGGCGGTGTGCTACGGCCTCAAGCAGCACCCCACGATCAACGCCAACGTGGACGATGAGAAGGGAGAGATCCTCATCAAGGGCGTCATCAACCTCGGCTGCGCCGTCGATACGGAGCACGGCCTCATGGTGCCGGTCATCACCAACGCCGACCGCCTCACCATTCTGCAGCTTGGCGACAAAGTGGCGGAGGTTGCGGCGGCGTGCAAGAACCGCACGATCGACCGCGAGAATCTCACCGGCGGCACGTTCACCATCAGCAACGTCGGCAGCTACGGCGGCATGTTCGCCACGCCGATCATCAACTATCCCGAGGTCGGCATCATCGCCGTCGGCCGGGCCAGGCGCAAGGTCATGGCGCGCGAGGACGGCTCCTTCTACGCCGGGCTCGCCATGCCTCTGAGCGTGAGCTGCGATCATCGCGTGGTCGACGGCGCGGAGGCGGCGCGATTCCTCAACACCGTGGTGCGTGTTCTCGAACAACCGGAGCAACTGGCGCGACCGGCGGGACGCTAAGAGAAGGCGGGATCAGATGGCACAGTACACCTGGCAGCTCCTGCGGGCCGGCCGCTTTCGCCTCGACGGCGGCGCGATGTTCGGCATCATTCCCAAGCCCCTCTGGTCGCGGCTCGCCGAACCCGACGAGCAGAATCGCATCCTCCTGCAGACCAACTGCCTGCTGCTGCGCGGCGAGGACGGGGCGCACATCCTCATCGAGAGCGGCTACGGCGACAAGGCGAGCGACAAGGATCGCGACATCTTCGACATGCAACAGCGCTCCATCGCTGACGCGCTTGGCGAAGTCAACGTCGATCCGGCGGACATCTCGGCCGTGCTGCTCACGCACCTGCACTTCGACCATGCGGGCGGGGTAACGCGCCTCGGCAGGAATGACGAGCCGATCCCGACCTTCCCCAACGCCCGGATCTTCGTGCAGCGCCAGGAGTGGGAAGATGCGCTCGCCAACAAGTCGACGATGACCAAGACGTATCTGCGGGAGAACCTCGATCCCGTCAAGGACCAGGTCGTGCTGCTGGAGGATGAGGCGGAGCCGCTGCCGGGCATTCACGTGGCGCCGATGCCCGGCCACACCTGGGGGCAGCAGATGATTCGTTTCTCCGACACGCAGGGCGTGGTGGCGTTCGCAGGCGATGTCATGCCCACCGCGGCGCACGTGGGGCTCGCCTACAACATGGGCTACGATGTTCTGCCATACACGAACATGCACACGAAGCGCGAGTTTCTGCAGCGTGCAGCCGGCGAAGGCTGGCGCGTCATTCCGCCGCATGAACCCGGCGAACCGATTCGCCACGTGGAGACGCACCCGAAGCGGGAGGGCGCCTTCGCGCTGTCGATCGCGGCGACGATTCTCTGAGTTCGTGGGTCTACTGGTTCGTTGATGAACCACAAAGTTCACGGAGAACACAGAAAGAGGAGAAGTTGAGGCGCAGAGAGCGCAGGCGATTTGGTCGTCGCGTTGTCTCCAGTCTCGTCTCCTCCCATTATGCACCCTGCGTTCTTTGCTCTTCACCCCCTGCCCTCTCCGTGTTCTCCGTGAACTCCTTGGTTAACTTACCCGCAACCTCACGACCTGCCCCGTAGCCGCCGCCGCCGGGGGTTTCCATGATGAGCAGGTCGCCGGGCTCGACATCGCAGCCGTCCACTGACGCGAGATCCATTGTTTTGCCGCCGGCGCGGAGCAGGCGTTGTCGGCCTGTTGCGCCCGCTTCGCCCCCTGCGAGACCGTAGGGCGCGACGACGCGATGCTGCGTCAAGACTGACACGGACATCGGCTCGAGGAAGCGCAGCACGCGGCGAATGCCGTCGCCGCCGCGCCAGCGTCCGTCGCCGCCCGAACCGCGACGAATCTCGAAACGCTCCAGTCGCACCGGGTAACGGTGTTCGATGATCTCGACGTCGGTGATGCGCGTGTTGGTCATGTGCGTATGCACGGCCGAAGCGCCGTCGAATCCCTCGCCCGCGCCGCTTCCCCCGCCGATCGTCTCGTAATATCCGAAGCGCTCCGTGCCGAAGAGCAGGTTGTTCATGGTGCCCTGGCTGCAGGCCTGAGTTCCAAGCGCCTTGAGCAGCACATCGACGAGTCGCTGGCTCGTCTCGACGTTCCCCCCCACCACCGCCGGACACGTGCTCGCTTCCACATCGAAACGCGGATTCAGCATTCCCTCTGGCAAATGCATTTCGATCGGCGCGAGCAATCCTTCGTTCAGCGGCAAGGGCTCGTCAATGAGCAGACGCAGAGCATACAGGAGCGCGCTGGTGACGATCGCCGACGTGGCGTTGAGGTTGCCCGGATGGCGCCCGGCCGAGCCCGCGAAGTCCACGACCGCGCTGTCGCCGTGGATCTGGAATCGCACTGCGAGGCGTGCGCCGTCATCCAGCGTCTCCTCTGCCGCGTATGCGCCATCGCCGAGTGCCGCCAGGGCGCGGCGCATCGACCGTTCCGCCTGCTGTTGCAGCGCCTGCATGTAGTGCGCCACGGTTTCCGCGCTGACCTGCCTC
>CAZZPX010000489.1:0-3144 GCA_964655955.1 uncultured Phycisphaerales bacterium
TGCAGAGTCTTAGGAGTATCTCTTGCACCATCTTGACATCGCCCCGAGCACGGCTGCGCGGCAGCAGACGCAAAGAGACCGCGGGACGGCGAGGATCGGCGCACCGATCGTCTCCGTCCCGCGGCATTCGTCTATAGCGTTACTGGCTTCGGTTTGAGCAGTTCAGGCCGCCCGGCGCCTGCGCACCAGGCAGAACACACCGGCGCCCAGGAGCGTGCCGACGCCCGGCGCGGGGACATTGTTCACGCCGACTACGAGTCGCGGCCGCAGCTCGACGTCGGGATACTCCGAGGAGTAGACGGACATGTAGAAGGTCGCATCAGCGCCGTCGAGGGCTTCGAAGTAGATGTCCAGGCCGTAGTTCTGGCCGGGATTCACCGCCCAGTCTCTGACTTCCGCGAGCAGGGGAGCGCTCTCCAGCGCCATGATCCCGTGATAGCCGACGGGGACGATCAGATTGTCCAGCACCGGGCCGATCGAGTCGGGGGGCGGACTGGGATGGACTTCGTCGAAGGCGCTGGCGCGCTCGCGGACGCTGAGTTCACCCGCATCCCCCACCAGGTTCCACAGCTTGCCGGAGTACCACGCCTGCAGTTCCAGTCGGGCAGACACGATGTCGTTCGGGTCGATGCTGCTGAGGCTGGAGAGATCGAAGGCGATCATGGCGATGCCTTGGCGAGCGACCGGATTGACCTCCTGCCACATCGCCATCCACTCCAGTTCGCCGTGCGGTTGATTCGCCTGCCAGTCGTAGCTGTCGGCAGACGGCTCGAAGCTGAGTTCGTCGACCGCGTACGCCGAAGCGCAGGCGGCCAGTGCGGCTGCGGACGCGGCCAGGGAGATCATCTTTCTCATTGTCTGACTCCTTCTCCGTAGTGAAGCCACCCTGTGCAAAGTGGCGTTCGCCCGAACCTAAGGCCCGGTTCCATGGAAACTTAGCACGATTCAGGGAAAGAACCAGACCAATGCTCAAACCACCCCGATTTGTGGGGGCGGAACGACAGCCTGTGCAGACCTGTGAAGCTGGAGAAGGCCCTCCCTCCTGCGTCGCGTCCGAGAACCAGTGCGCGTCAGGAGTCGCCGCACCCGGCAGCAACTTCGCGGACCCCCAAAGGCGCTGCTTGGGCGCTGCAGTCGCCCTTCCTACCCTGTCCGCATGGCTTCGCCGCCCTCCGATGCCGATGCCCTGCCCTTGACGCCGGATCTGCTCCTCAGCGCCTACGCCCAGGGCGTTTTTCCCATGGCTGAGCCGGAGACGGGCGAGATCCACTGGTTCAGCCCCGATCCGCGGGGGATCATTCCGATCGAGGCATTTCGGATCCGCCGCTCCCTGCGCCGCGTCGTCCGCAGCGGCCGCTTCACGATCAGGACCGACACAGCATTCCAGCGGGTGATGCGGGCGTGCAGTGAGCCGCGGCCCGGCGGGGAGCAGGAGTCGTGGATCACTGAAGAGCTGATCGCAGCCTACGTTCGCCTGCACGAATTCGGCTTTGCCCACAGCGTCGAAGCCTGGCTCGCGCATGAGGGCGGCGGCGAGCGGCTGGTCGGCGGGCTGTACGGCGTCGCCATCCGCCGCGCCTTCTTCGGCGAGTCCATGTTCCACTTCTCCGAGAGCGGCGGCACCGACGCCAGCAAGGTCTGCCTCGTGCACCTCGTCCAGCACCTTCGTCGCCGCGGCTTCGTCCTGCTCGACACCCAGTTCTGGACCGAGCACCTCGGTCAGTTCGGCTGCATCGAGATCCCCCGCAAGGCCTACCTGCGCCGCCTCGGCGTGGCCCTGGGTGCGGAGGCGAACTGGACGCCCTTTGACCCCGATCCCCTCGCCGCCACGGCCTAGCGCCGCGCCGCTATCATCCGCGCAGAGAGGATCTGAGATCTCCAATCTCAGATCGTCGGTCGTATCCGGACACACCCGGCAGCGTCCATCAGGGAGCACCATGGAAGCAGGTATCGTCGGCCTTCCCAACGTCGGCAAAAGCAGTCTCTTCAACGCCCTCACCGGCGCGCACGTCGACGTCGCCGACTATCCCTTCACCACCACCAAGCCGCACGTCGGCGACGTGAAGATCCCCGATAGCCGTCTCGAACGCCTCGCCACCGTCGTCAAGACGCAGAAGGTGGTGCATGCCCAGTTCAAGCTCGTCGATTTGCCCGCGCTCGCGCCCGGCGGCGAGGGGATGGGACGCAGCTTCCTCTCCGACGTGCAGACCGTCGACGCCCTCGTCGTCGTCGCCCGCTGCTTTCAGGATGAAGGCGTCATGGCGACCGGCGGCAAGGTCGACCCGGTGCGCGATGTCGAGAACGTGCAGGTCGAACTTATTCTCGCCGACATGACCGTTTTGGAGAATGCCATAGACCGCTCCTCGCGCTACGCCCGGGCTGGCGACGACAAAGCGAAGTTCCGCGTCAAGGTCTGCGAGAAGGCCCAGGCCATCGTCGCGGACGAGAAGCCCCTCAGCACCGTCGACTGGCCCGAGGAGGAATACGCTGAGTTGCGCTCGCTCGGCATGCTCAGCCTCAAGCCCATGCTCATCGTCGCCAACATCGACGAAGGCGACATGCCCGACGGCGGGGAAGCGGTGGGGCGGCTGCGGGCCTGGGCGGAGCGGGCGGGCGGGCTCGCCGTCGTGCCCCTCTGCGGCAAGGTCGAGTCGGAACTTGCGGAACTCGAAGGCGACGAGCACGACGAGATGCTCGAGGCGATGGGATTGACCGAGCCCGCCACCGCCGTCGTCGCCCGCGCCATCTTCGACCTGCTCGGCTACCAGTCCTTCTACACCGCCGGTCCCAAGGAGGATCGCGCCTGGCCCGTGCGCAAGGGCGCCACCGCCCCGCAGGCGGCGGGCGACATCCACTCCGACTTCGAGCGAGGCTTCATACGCGTCGAGGTCTACCAGATCGACGACCTGTTCCAGTTGGGTTCGGAGAAGGCGGTGAAGGAAGCGGGCAGGATGCACACTGAAGGCAAGAACTACATCATGCGCGACGGCGACGTGTGTCACTTCCTGTTCAATGTGTAGGGGGAAGGGACTGAGGGACTGAGGGACTAAGGGACTGAGGGGGAGGGGGGTTAGGGAATTTGGGAACTGGGGAATTGGGGGTGGATTCCATCATCCGTGATGCGTCATCCGTCATTCACCTTCG
>CAZZPX010000490.1:0-3128 GCA_964655955.1 uncultured Phycisphaerales bacterium
GACATGCCCGAACAGCTCGCTCTCCAGCAGCGCCGCCGGGATTGCCGCGCAGTTGACCCCGACGAACGGCTCGCTCCGCCGCGCCGATCGAACGTGCAGCGCGCGCGCCACCAGCTCCTTGCCTGTGCCCGTTTCTCCCGAAATGAGCACGGGCACGCCGGAGCCGGCGATTCGGGTCAGTTGATCATAGAGCCGCTGCATGGCCGGACTCTCACCGATCAACTCTTCGAAGCGCGCCGCTCGCTCAGCCTGCTCGCTGAGGTGCTTCACCTGATCCTGAAGCTGGCGTTGCCGCGCGGCGCGCTCAAGGGCAACCGCCAGCAGATCGAGTTCGACCGGCTTGGTGACGAAGTCGAAAGCGCCTGCGCGGATGGCCTCGATCGCCGTGTCCATGCTGCCGAAGGCTGTCAGCACAACGACGGGCACATCCGGCCGATTGTCCGCCACTCGCCTGCAGAGTTCCAATCCGTTCATCCCGGGCATCTGCAGGTCGGTAAGCACGACGTCGAAATCCTGTCGTTGCACTATTTCAAACGCCGACTCCGCTGCGGTGACAGACAGGGCTTGGAAGCCCCTGCCCCGCAGGTCGTCCTCCAGCATCTGACACATGTCGGCGTCGTCGTCGACGATCAGCACTCTTCCGGGCACGGCTCTGACTCCTCTGGCAGATACATCGAAAACCGACTGCCTCGCCCGACCTCGCTCTCCACGCCGATCCACCCGTCATGCTCGCTCACGATTCCCCAGGCGATCGACAGACCGAGACCCGTCCCCTGTCCCACCTGCTTGGTGGTGAAGAAGGGATCGAAGATGTGTTGCAGGTGCTCTTCCGCAATGCCGACGCCTTCGTCGCGCACGGAAACGCACAGATATCGGCCGGGCTTCGCGGACCCCTCCTGCAATGCCACCTCCACCTGGTACAGGCTGACTTCGACGCGCCCGCCATCCGGCATCGCCTGCAGGGCATTCTCAATCAGGTTCGTCAGCACCTGCTGGATCTGCCCCGCGTCCACTCGAGCAAAGAGCCCGTCGCGGGTATCGTTCTGTAGCACAATCTCGCCCTTTGCGCCCAGCGAATCCACCAGGGCGATCGCCTCCTGCACGATCTCACGAAGGTTGCAGCGCTCCCGCTGCGGGGGCTTCTGACGGGCGAAATCGAGGAGGTTGCGCACAATCTCCGCCATCCGCAAGGCCTGACGGTGAATGATCTGGGCGCACTTAGCAGCGTCCTCGGGGGAAAGACCCCCGCGCTCGATCATCGCGGCTCGACCTGAGACGACGTTGAGCGGCGTGCCCAGTTCATGCGCTGTTCCTGACGCGAATCGTCCCAGCGTCGAGAGCCGGTCAACGTGCCTCAGTTGGGTGAGCGCCGCTATTCGCGCCAGCGTCTCCTGCTCCAGCTTGATCCGCGCCGCTGACAACTGCTCGGAGAGATCGTTCAACCCGTCGGCGAGCCGGCCCAACTCGTCACGCCGCCGCAGTTGCACCCTCGCGGTAAGGTCGCCGGACGCGATGCGGCGTATCTGGTCGCTGAGTCTTTGGAGAGGACGCCCGACCACAATCAGCCCGAGCGTGACCACTGCGACGGCGCCGACGACGATCACGATGCAGGCGAGCACCACCTCCCGAATGATGGTTCGGCGGACGTAGCTCGCACGCGTCTCAAACGCCTCGCTGAGTTCGATCACCCCCAGTACCTCGTCATTGACACTCAGCGGAACGAAGGTATAGAGACGCTCCAGGCCGATGTCCTCACCGGCTCGATGGCTCACCTCCTGACTACTCATTAGTTCCTCGAGGAGATCCTCCGGCAGCTCAAGCTCGTTCTCCGTCAGTGATCGCAATTCCTCCAGCCCCAGCCATCTGATCCGAATCGGGTGGTTGGCGTTCGCCCAGGCCACTAGTTCGTTTACGCCGGCAAGTCCAGATTTCTCGTACGCATCCTCTGCTGCGTACTTGAGGACTCGACCCAGCAGATGGGCGTCCCTGTTCATGTCGGCACTGAACATCTGCGTCTCGCGCCGCACCGTCAGGTATCCGTCAGCGATGCGGATCAGGACGAGCGCGAGAATGATTGTCGCAATGAGCTTGGCCGCCAGCTTCACGGTGCAGGATTCCTTCCGAGACGCCTGCTGAGCATTTGCACGCCGAGGGTCGGTTCTGACGCCGACTATACAGCGGCGAACGGAGCTGAGGGGTGGAGGCCGACGGGGGGCTGGGAATTCGAGTGGTGCCGGTTCCTTCGCCCGTCGGGAGGGGCTGTGGTGCGAATGTCGACTCTCGACCTTCTGTCATCACCGCGGCGGAAGACCCGCCAATCTGGTGATAGGCAGAACATGCGGGGGCGAGTGAGGCCTTGAGCATGCTGCACCGCAGCCGACCCCATCCTCGCTCAGTCATCGCGAAGTCCCAGGCCCTCACCTCCGCGGCCCAATGTTCCACCCGGGCACCCGCCGCACCCGCACCCGATCCTTGCCCCACTCCGTCCGCACCTGCTTCGGCTCATCGACCACCCGCGCCCCCAGCGAGTCCAGGGCAATGATCCCCAGCGTCGTCGAGTCCAGCCAGTGATTGGCGTGATGCTTCTTCTTCCAGCGAATGACGAAGCCCTTGTCATCGACCCACTCACGCTCCGGCGTCTCGGCGGTGAAGTGGCGGCCCAGTTCGCGATGGCCGTCCTGAATGGAATCGGCGCTGTGCAGCGTGATGGCGCCCGGGTTCGGCGAGCCGTCCAGCCCCATGAGCGGCACGTGCAGCGCGTGCTGGAGGTTCACCTTCCACGTGTCCGTGTCGGCATACACCACCTAGATGCCGTGCAGCCACCACTGGTGCTCCTGTGTCGCCGTGCTATTCGTCTGCGTCGACAACGAGCGATTCTCCATCCACGGACGCCGCCCTCAGTGCCGCCTCGATTCCATCGTTGAATATCTCACGCGCTTCGGCTCCGAACGCTCGCTCAAGCTCTTCACCGACCTTGCGCATCAGCCCGGCGGACCTGGCGAGCTTCTGGTGCATCTCGGCGCGGTCGATCGTCTGGCTGCGGCGGTCTTGCAGTTCGAGTTCCGCGAGGTCGGCCTTGGCAGCGCGGTAGCGCTCCAGCGCGGGCGTCGCCTCGCCCGCCATCAGCG
>CAZZPX010000491.1:0-1706 GCA_964655955.1 uncultured Phycisphaerales bacterium
TGCCGCGCCTTGACGGGCTTGACCGCCTGCGCCTGCAGGCCCATGCGGCGCAGCGACACGCGCACCTGGTACGCCGAATCGGCTGCCAGCTCGCCGCTCTTGCGCTTGCCGGTCGCTGCCTCGATCGCCTTGTACGCGTACACAGCCATACGAAATCCTACGCACCCGCCTGCTCATCCGGCGCCTTGCCGGGCTGTTCGCCGACGGGGGCAACGGGCTGTTCGAGCGGTTGAATCACTTCTTCGTCCACCAGCGTCACCCGATCCACTTCTTCGCTGGTGGTAAGTCCCCTCTTCACCAGGTCCAGGCCGCATTCCCGCAGCGTCTGCATGCCGCTGCGCACCGCCGCCTGGCGCAGTTCCGTCACGGGCGCATCGCGGCTGACCAGGTCGCGCAGGCGATCGTCCATGATGGCCAGTTCGAAGATGCCGATGCGACCCACGAAACCGCTTCCCTGGCAGTTGGGACAATCGGGCGGCGGCTCGCCGTTGACCCGATGCGGACAGGTCGGCTTGCACAGCCGCCGCACCAGGCGCTGCGCCAGCACTGCCGCCAGCGAGGCGTTCACCAGGTACGGCTCGACGCCCAGGTCGACGAGTCGCGACACGGCGCTCACCGCATCGTTCGTGTGCATCGTCGAGAGGACGAGGTGCCCGGTCAGCGACGACTGGATGGCGATGCGGGCCGTCTCTTCGTCGCGGATCTCGCCGACCATGATCACATCCGGATCCTGGCGGAGTATGTGCCGCAGACCCGTCGCGAAGGTCACGCCCTTCTTGACGTTGACCTGCGACTGGCTGATGCCGGGCAGGTTGTACTCGATCGGGTCCTCGAGCGTCATGACGTTGCGCTCGGAAGTATTGAGCTGTTTGAGCACGCTGTAGAGCGTCGTCGTCTTGCCCGAGCCGGTCGGGCCGGTGACGAGAATGATGCCGTTCGCCCGTTCGCAGATCCCGCCGAAGCGATCCTCGATGCGCGGGGGCATGCCCAGGCGATCCATCTCGTAGATGTCCTGTCCCTTGTCGAGCAGGCGGATGACCACCCGCTCTCCGTACGCGGTGGGCAGGCTGCTCACGCGCAGATCCACCAGGCGCGGACCGATCGAGACCGTGGCCCGGCCGTCCTGCGGCAGGCGGCGCTCGGCGATGTCCATGTGGCACATGACCTTGACGCGGCTGACAACTGCATCGAGCAGCTTGCGCGGTAGGCGCCGCGCATCCTGCAGCAGCCCGTCCACGCGATAGCGCACCAGCACGCAATCCTCAAAGGGCTGAAAGTGCACATCGCTGGCCCGGCGGTTGAGCGCCTCGAAGAGCGCCGCGTTGACGAGCTTGACCACCGGCGCTCGACCGGCGGTGGAGAGCAGGTCGCGATCCTCCGCCGAGATGATGTCCTCGATGTCCTCCTCGCTCAGTTCGCCGAAGTCTTCCGAGTCGTAGTCCTGCTTGCCGTCCTCGCGGGCGACGGCGGCGCGGCCCTCGCAGTAGCGGTTGATCGTCTCGGCCAGCACGTTGGCGGGAGCTTCGAGAATCCGCGCCGGCCGGCCCAGGCGCACGGCGACGTTGTGCACGAGCAGCGACTTCTTCTGCAGATCGTCGACGTAGATGATCTCCTCGCCGGACTCCGAAACGCCCTGGCTGAGGACGAGCTGATCGCGAGCGAAGTCGCCGGGGATGAGGCGCGCGAACTCCTCGCTGGCCTTCGCC
>CAZZPX010000491.1:1716-3115 GCA_964655955.1 uncultured Phycisphaerales bacterium
TGTCGGCGGGCTTAATGCCAGAGCCAATGGTCAGCACGCTGGCGGTGTTGTTCTCTGCCGTTTCGGCCATACTCACTTGATCCACACGGGCTCGAGGTCGGGGAGCCCGGATTCGATGGTCGTTTCCGCGAGCGCTTCGTCGCTCCAGTACTTGAGCTTCTCGAAGCTGGCGCTGCGCTCGATCGACGCCCGCACGAAGACGTACAGCCGGTTCCGCCGGCTGCTGTTGGCGCGGTTCTTGAACAGCTCGCCGAGGAACGGGATATCACCCAGCAGCGGCACCTGATTGACCGTCTCGGTGCGGGTGCGATCCTCCAGGCCTCCGACCACGACTGTGTAGCCATCAGGAATCGTCACGGCGCTGGTCACGGTGTCCTTGCGTGACGGCGGCGGGAGCGTGTCGGTTCCCTCGCCGGTGAACGAGGACAACTCCACGGTATAAGTCAGAATGAGGTGGCTCCCCTCAGCGATCTGTGGCGTGATGGTCAGCTTGGTGCCCGCCTCCTTGTCCCCGCCGTAGGAGTTGGTGGTCGTGTTGTCGCCCTGGCTGAGTGTCAGAAACGGCTCGCTCTGAACGCCCTCGAGCGACGCCTCCGCGTTGTTGTTCACCAGCAGCGTCGGCTTGCTCACCGCGTCGGAGGCGCCGATCGTCTGCAGCGCCCGAATGATAGCGCTGAAGTCGCCGGGATTGACCGCCAGGCCCGTGAAACCGTTGCCCGCGACGGACGGCGGCGTGGACTGTCCCGTGTCCAGTCCGAGCCCGAAGAGCGACGCGAGATTGAAGCTCGTGGCGCCCACGTCGAACTGCCCTTCCAGCTCCACGCCGAGGTTCAGCGCCTGGTTCTCGCTGAGCTGCACCAGGAAGACCTCGAGCATCACCTGCGACTGCCGTACGTCCAGGTCGGTGACGATCTGCTCCACCTGGTCGACGAGCAGCGTCTCGCCACGGGCGATGATGGTGTTGGTCGGCTCATCCAGCGTCAGGTCGAGCAGCACATCGTTCTCGCCGCTCAGTGAAATGCCTCCAACCGGCCCCCCTTCCGCGCCCGGCCCCTGTCCCTCCTGCGCCTCGGGGGGCAGGTCCATGCGCTCGGGTCCCCGCTGCTCTCGTCCGGGGGCAGCACGGCGGTCGATCTCCCCTTCGATCGTCCCTTCCGAAAAGAGCCCTTCCAGCACGTCCATGATCTCGGTCGCCGGGCGGTGCTTCACCGTCACGTAGCGCACGATCTGCCGCTGATGCGCGGGCAGTTCCTCGAACGTCCGCAGCAGTTCCGCGACCTTCTCGTGGTCCGTAGCCGAGCCGTGCACGATGACGACGTTGCCCAGGGCCTGGACGGTCGCCTGCGTTCCCCCGCCCCGGCCGCGCATGCTGCCGCCGAGCACCTGCTGCGCGAGCTCC
>CAZZPX010000492.1:0-3113 GCA_964655955.1 uncultured Phycisphaerales bacterium
GCATGCGGTAGCAGATGGAGAACAGCCGCTTCTCGTAGCCCACGAGCAGTTCCTCGCGCGCCCGCTGGTCGCCGGTCTGGGCGGCCTGGATCAGGCCCGCCTCCCGATCGGCGGAGCCGCCCGCGCCTGTTCCCGCGAGTCGAAGATGTGGCCGCTGTTTTGCCACTGAAACGCCTCTCTGAGAGCCATGCACCTCCGTGAGGATACCAGGGGTGGCGGAAATGACGAATGACCGAGTGTGGAATGACGGTGGCGGAGGCAGAATCCGCCACCGGTGCGCCTCGGATCCCAGTCGTCACTCGTCGGTCGGAACTGCGGCGCGCGGACGATGAGGCGCGGCGTTCGCAGCGCACCTTCTCCGCCGGGCTATGATGGGCGGCATGGATCGACACGACCGCTATGAGAGTCCGCTGGCGACGCGCAACGCTTCGCCGCAGATGCTCGCCCTTTGGTCGCCCAGGCGCAAATTCACGACTTGGCGACGTCTGTGGCTGGTGCTGGCCGAGTGCCAGAAGGAACTCGGCCTCAGGATCAGCGGCGAGCAGATCGCGGAGCTGCGGGCGCACCTGGACGACATCGACTTCGAGAAGGCGGCGGCGTACGAGCGTGACCTGCGCCACGACGTGATGGCGCACATTCACGCGCTGGGGGACGTGGCGCCCGCCGCCCGGCCGATCATTCATCTCGGCGCGACCAGCCAGTTCGTCAACTGCAACGCCGAGCTGATCCTGCTGCGCGAAGCGCTGGGGCTCCTCTGCGGCAAGGCGGCGGCGCTGATCGGCCAACTGGGGGACTTCGCCGGGCTCTACCGCGATCTGGCCACGCTCGCCTTCACGCACTATCAGCCCGCCCAGCCGACGACGGTGGGCAAGCGCGCCTGCATGTGGGCGCACGACCTCGTGCTCTGCCTCGAGCGCCTGGAGCGCACGCGGGCGTCGCTGCGGCTGCGCGGCGTCAAGGGCACGACCGGCACGCAGGCGAGCTTCCTTGATCTCTTCGACGGCGATCACGACAAGGTCGAACGTCTCGATCGCCTCTTCTGCGAACGGCTCGGCTTCGAAGCGTCGTACGCGATCACCGGCCAGACCTATCCGCGGGTCGTCGACGCCATGGTGCTCAGCGATCTGGCGTGCACGGCCGCGGCGCTGCACAAGCTGTGCAACGACATTCGCCTGCTGGCGAATCGCAAGGAGATCGAAGAACCCTTCGAGGCCAGGCAGGTCGGTTCGAGCGCCATGCCCTACAAGCGCAATCCCATGCGCTGCGAACGGGCGACGGGCCTGTGCCGCTTCGTCATCAACCTTGTGGGCAACGCCTACGACACGGCGGCGACACAGTGGCTGGAGCGGACCCTCGACGATTCCGCGAATCGCCGGCTCAGCCTGCCCGAAGCGTTCCTGGCGCTGGACGGGGCGCTCGACATCTGCCGCAATGTCACGGCCGGCCTGGTCGTGTACGAGAAGACGATCGCGAAGAACCTGGCGGCGGAACTGCCCTTCATGGCGAGTGAGCGCATCCTGATGCAGGCGGTGCAGGCGGGACGGGACCGGCAGGAGGTGCACGAAGCGATCCGCACGCACGCACAGGCCGCGGCGCAGCGAGTCAAGCAGGAAGGCGGCGAGAACGATCTGCTCGAGCGGCTGGCTGGCGAACCGCTGCTTGCGGGCGTCGACCTGAACGCGGCGCTCGATCCGCGGTCGTACGTCGGCCGGGCGCCGCAGCAGGTGGATCGCTTCCGCGCCGAGGTGGCGGCCGTGGCGGAGCGCTATCGCGATGTCGACGTGGGCGCGGCGGAGTTGCAGGTCTAGCCGCTGCGGCGCTGACATGTCCAACGATCAGCGGTTGGCGGACTTTCCCGTGCCCGGCAACCTGATACGCTTTCCCGTTCCATGGATGTCGTTCTGTCACTGCTCATACTGTTGGCCGGGATCACTCTGCTCATCTTCGGCGGCGACCTGCTGGTGCGCGGCAGCGTCACCATCGCGGGCAAACTCGGCGTCAGTCCGCTCGTCATTGGGCTGACCGTCGTCGCCTTCGGCACGAGCGCCCCGGAACTCGCCCTCAACGCCATCGCCGCCTTCAACCAGCAGACCGACCTGTGCTTCGGCAACATCGTCGGCTCCAACATCGCCAACGTCGGGCTCATCCTGGGGCTCACGGCCCTGATTCGACCGCTCAAGGTGCATTCGCAGGTCATCAGGCGGGAACTGCCCATGATGATCCTGGCGTCGCTGGCGCTGCTGGTGATGGCGGTCGACCTGCCGCTCGTACGCGAAGGCAGGCTGTCGCCGATCGCGGCTCTGCGCGGCGCGTTTCACGATGAGGAAGGCGTCATCCTGCTCTGCGGCTTTGTTGCCTTCTTCGTGTACCAGTCGTACGTGGGCAAGCGGGGCAGCAAGTTCAAGAGCGACGACGCCCATACCGTCGAGGAGTTGGAGGAGCAGGCGAAGCGCGACCGCCTCGCCTCCCTGCCGCTCGCCATCCTGCTCTTCGTCGTCGGTCTCGCGGCGCTGATCGGCGGGGGCGAACTGGCCGGGCGCGGGGCCGCCCAGGTTGCCCTGCGCCTGGGCATGGGCGAGGATCTGATCGGACTGACCGTCGTCGCCGTCGCCACCAGCCTGCCGGAACTCGCCACCTCGATCATCGCCATTCGGCGCGGCCAGACGGACATCGCAGTCGGGAACATCGTAGGCAGCAATCTCTTCAACATTCTCATGGTGCTGGGCGCGACGGCGACGATCCGCAGCGTTCCCGTGCCGCCGGTCCTCGGGCCCGCCTCCCTGGGCGTGATGCTTCTGCTCGCCTTGCTGCTGCTGCCCATGTGCCGCACGCTGAACCGTCGCATCAGCCGCGTCGAGGGGCTGGTCCTGCTCTCCATCTACGCGGTGTACATGGGATGGTCGGTCTGGCAGGAGCTGCGCGCCTGACGGGCGCGCACGGCCGATCCCCCGGCTTCGTAGAATGCTGCCGTGACGGAAGAAGCGGAAAAAGTCGTTGAACCGAGCGCGCCCGAGCCGCAGGACGAGCGCGTCGCCCGAATGCTCGAGCACACGATCGACGTGAGCGCTCTTGCTCCCGAGGTGACGAAGCAGGAGCCCGTCGACGCCGCGGAC
>CAZZPX010000493.1:0-3113 GCA_964655955.1 uncultured Phycisphaerales bacterium
ATT
Organism: uncultured Phycisphaerales bacterium; assembly: GCA_964655955.1. GTDB lineage: Bacteria > Planctomycetota > Phycisphaerae > Phycisphaerales > JAGLTS01 > CAZZPX01. Next base: position 4 of record CAZZPX010000493.1, read on the forward strand.
GTCTTCGAGGTTGCCGGTGAGCATGAGGTAGAGGTAACCGCCCTGGACGCTGGCGTAGGCGGCGTCGAGCTCGCTGCCTCCGTTGGGGTTGCCATCACCGAAACCTGTCTGAACGGTCTGCACGGACGCCGGGGCGCCGTAGAGTGCATCGCGGACGCCATCGAGCACGGGGGCGGCAATCGCCGAAGACGCAGCCGCGCCGCAGGCGACCGCCATAAGACATGAACGCATTGCATTCTCCTCCTCTGGTGGGATTGTGGACCATAACCCGTGCACGGTACTGAAACACCGTCACCGGATACGGCGGAGTATACCGCCGGGAATTCGCAATTCCACTTGTAATTGGAAGGTTGCTGACATCCGCTCGCCGAGGCAAAACTGGCCGGCCACGCACTCAATGTACTATCAAGCTATCTTGAATACGTCCGGCCTGGGGCCATGCTGAACTTCGACATGGCGGCAACTCACGTCCGAGTTGAGACGAACCACGAATGTGAGCGCGCCACTGGGTGTGGATAAGCAGAGCGTTTATTCACGCTCTCTCAATCAAGTCCTGCAGATAGGCGCGGATGCCGTCGTGGCCGCGGTTCATATTGACGCCGAGCGCCTGCACGCGGTCCTTCTTGAAGGTGTTCGTGGGCTTCTCTGGACTTGACATGTCGATGTCGACGCGCAGTCGCATGATGTCGCAGGCCATCTTCGCCCAGTCGGCCCAGCGGGCATAGCAGTCGACGAGGTTGTAGGGCTTGCCGCTCGCCTCGGGGTTGCCGACGACCGCCGCCGCCACGGCCGCAACGTCTTCGACGTGCACGAACTTCCCGCCGCCCGGCTTGCTGTACGTCTCGCCCTTCTCCGCCGCGGCGCGGAGGCGCTTGATCTGCTTGTAGAAGTGGGAGCGCTCGAGGTTGGGATCGACGCCGTACACGCCGCAGGGACGAATGGCGCAGGTGTGCTGCTCTCGCGAGAAGTGCGCGGCCCAGAGGTGCGGCTCCACGGCCGCCTTGTAGGCCCCGTACCAGGAACCGGGGCGAAGCGGGTGATCCTCGTCGATCTGTCCCTGCCAGCGCGGTCGCATGTCGTGATGCACGGCAATGGTGCTGATGAAGACGAAGTGCTTGTCGCGCGCCGCCTGGAGCAGGCGCAATGAGCCCACGAGATTCGTCTGCAGGTGCCGGTCGAAGTCCTCACCCTCATCCGTCGGCTGCCAGTCGATGCTGTTGTGGATGACGCAGCCGGCCCCGTCGAGCAGATCCGGCCAGACTGAATCATCGCTCTGGTCGCCGACGACGAAGCGGTCGACGAAGGGCTCGATGTGATCGCGGCGCGACGTCTCGCGCACGAGCGCGGTCACCTGATGGCCACAGCGGGCAAGGTGCTCGGCGATGTGCGAGCCGATGAAGCCGGAAGCGCCGGTGAGTGCGATGCGCATGTGGGTCCCTCGATTCGGGGAGAAGCGCGGGGCTGTCCGCGCGAGTGCGTGCCAGTGTCGTTCACGGGTCGGTCAATGTTAGTCTCACCGGGGCGAGAGTCGAGGCGGGAAGGGGGAATGCGGCGACGGAGGCGCGGGTCTACCCACATGGTCCCTGGGACGCAGCCGAAAGGAGGCCCAACCATGCGGGCGCAAGGAAACTCCAGCCCCAGGCGGGGCGCATCGCCTCTCGCGGCCGGCCTGCTCGCGATGGCGCTGCTTGCCGGCTGCGCCAACCACGCCCAGCGGGGCGCCCTGACGGGCGCGGCGATCGGCGGCGCGGTGGACGGCAGGCGCGGCGCCTTCGTGGGCGGCGTGACCGGGTACATGATCGGCAACGAAATCGACAAGAAGCACGCGCACCACGCACACCCGCATCACCACCACTGATGCCGCTCCGCCCTGCGGCACGACACCCCTCGCCGGGAAGCGTGCCGTCGACCGAGCCGGGCAGCCCGCTGCACTTCTTGTTCGCTTCGCCACGACGGCACTGGATCCGCGCCCGCCCGCATCCCGATAAGATCGGTAGAAGTCGCGGCTGGTTCCCGGCCGCCTGGTTCGCACGGTTCGCCGATCGGGGCTGAAGATGAAGACCATGGCAGCAGCGGAAGAACTCGCCCGCACGCACCGGCTCGACTACGAGGGCGATCTGAAGCGCTTCAGCGACACGGAGTGGCTGCTGACCAACGGCCGCGGCGCCTTCGCCATGGGCACCGCCCTGGGCGTCAACACCCGCCGCTATCACGGCCTGCTCGTCGCCTCACTCCTGCCGCCCGTCGAGCGCATGATGCTGCTCAACGGCCTGGTCGAGACCGTCACCATCGACCCCGGCGGCAGGCGGGAGCAGAGCGTCGAGATCAGCAATCATCGTTTCGCCGACGGCGCGCTGCACCCCGCGGGCCATCAGTACCTCAAGCGCTTCGAGAAGGATCTCTCCGCGCGCTGGCTGTATAACCTCGGGGACGTCCGCATCACACGCGAGATCTATCTCTTCGACGACCGCGACGAGACGGCGATCCTCTACCACGTGAGTTCGCCGAAGCAGGCGGTGCGGCTGCGGGTGCGGCCGCTCGTCAGCCTGCGCGACTTTCACCACCTGCTCGACGCCGCCGCAGCCAGCCGCTTCAACGTGAGCAGCGGCTCGAACTACGTTCAGGTCGCCACGGCAAGCTGCGGCGTGGTGCTGCTCACCAGGAACGGCCAGTTCAGCCGCAGCCCCGACTGGTGGTACAACTTCCGCTACGACCGCGAGAGCGAGCGCGGCCTCGAGGACACCGAGAATCTCTTCACGCCGGGCTGCTTCGACCTGCGCTGCGAGGCGGGCGGCCAGACGACGCTGCGCCTCGACGTCGGGACCGGCTCGGATCTGCTGCGCGGCATCGAGGAGTCGCGCCAGCGTCGCGGCGCGCACTTGGCGCGCATCCGCACGCACGTGGCCGAACAGGGCGGCCGCGATGCGGCCCTCATGCAGCTTGCCGAGGCGACAGACGACTTCATCGTCCTGCGCAACATCAACGGCGAGCCCTCAACCTCCGTCATCGCCGGCTATCCCTGGTTCGCCGACTGGGGCCGCGACACCATGATCTGCCTGCCTGGCCTTCTCCTGGCGACCGGGCGGCATCAGGAAGCACTGCGGACGCTG